>JBJOMA010000316.1:0-13319 GCA_046052625.1 Bacteroidota bacterium | reverse complement strand
CTGAATACCTGTTGGGCTCGGAGTTGCGTAAGATCAGCAGGGATCAGGATGTCGTGAAATTGTCCGGAAAAGGAATTGCTGCTTCTGACGCCGTGGAGACGTTGATCGCTTCCCGTTATCTGCGCAGTTATCTGAGTCGGTTCGAACTTGCTGTCGAGGTGACAGATACGTTGAACGGTTTTTTCGAATGGTCGCAACAGCAGGGAACCCCTACGGAGCAGGCGTATCTTTATTCGCTTGCTCCCCGACTCGGCAGGATGGAGTATGCCGCGTTCGTCCCGCTTCTCTCACAGAACGAGGATACCGTCGCAGCGCTTGCCGTTTCCTTGCGCCCGCGGGTATTCACCTCCACTCAGGGTTTTCCCGAGTTGTTCATCAGCGGCATGCCCCGTGAGCGCGAACTTCCGGAGAGTTACAGTTATGCCATCTATACCGAAGAGGCCTTGTCGCTCGAATATGGACAATTCCCGTATCCGGTCAATGGCAAATCATTTTCAGAAAAACACGACGGGACCGTTGCCCGCTCCTTCTCGGAAGGTTATGACCATCTTGCAATCCAGGAAGGGGACAAGACCATAGTCGTATCCCGACCCGCTGCATCGACCTTCTCACTGGTCACCCTTTTCTCCTGGGTCTTCACCTTTTTCGGCCTGTTCCTTTACGGTTGCCATGCGGTAGTCCGCCGCATACGACGTGTACCGGTACAGGCTTCACTGTCTCGACGGATACGAATCGCCGTATTCGTACTTGTCATCCTTTCCTTTGCCGGCATCGGGACCGGTACGGTACGTTATATCTTCACCAAATACGAAGACGATCAGCGTCGAACGATCAGTGAGCACCTTAACGGGCTTTGGATAGAGCTCGATGAGATCCTTGTGCGGGAAACCGACTTCAGTATTCCCGTCCCTTCCGACCTGCAGCAGCGCTTGCAGACGATCTCCAAGAACACCAATATCGACTACAACGTATTCGACGGTAACGGACGACTGGTCTTCTCCTCGCAACCGAGGATCTACGAGCAGGGCATCGTTTCCGACCGGATGAATCCGGCAGCTTTCTCACATCTGATACAGACAAGACAAACCCAGTTCCTGGTCCGGGAGCAGGTAGGGAAATTGAATTACATCGCCGCATATGCCCCGTTCCTTTCGGGACGCGGCGAGATGATGGGTTTCCTGCAATTGCCTTATTTTGAAAAACAGAAAGAACGCAGTCGCGAGATCTCGGGCTTCCTTTCGGCGTTGCTCAACAGCTATGTGCTGCTGTTCGCTTTAGCGGTATTCCTGACGGCATTCATCTCATCCCGCATCACACAGCCTTTATCGCTGATACAGGAGCGTATGGCGGGCGTACGTCTGGGAAGGAAGAACGAGCCGATACGTTATGAATCCAAAGATGAGATCGGGCAGTTGGTCGATGAATACAACCGGATGCTGAAAGAACTTTCAGATTCCGCCGACCGGCTTGCGCAAGGAGAAAGAGAAGGAGCCTGGCGCGAGATGGCACGACAGGTGGCGCACGAGATCAAGAACCCGTTGACGCCGATGAAGCTGTCGGTCCAGCATTTGCAAAGGGCTTGGAAGGAACATCGTGAGGACCGTGAGGCCATGACCGAGAAAATGGCGCAGACGCTGATCCAGCAGATCGACACCCTTTCCGCCATCGCTACGGAGTTCTCGAATTTCGCCCAGATGCCCAAAGCGGATCCTGCAGTCGTGGATGTGCAACAGATCCTCGAGCAGTGTCTGCATCTTTTCCGAAAATCATCAGAACATGAATTCCACTTCAACGGGTCGGCGGATCCGGTATTCGTGAAGGCGGATCCGGCACAGTTGAACCGGGTCTTTTCCAACCTGCTGAAAAATGCCATACAGGCAATTCCGACGGAGCGAAGAGGTATTATCACTGTCGGGTTGACGGTCCAACGGGACCAGGTAGTCATCACTGTGCAAGACAACGGCGTGGGCATTTCCGATGACCAGCGTCCGAGGATCTTTGTTCCGAATTTCACTACGAAATCGGGTGGCACGGGACTCGGACTTGCCATGGTGAAGAACATCGTGGAACAGTCGGGTGGCGGTGTCGCCTTTGAAAGCGTTCCGGGAGAAGGAACGGTCTTTACGGTTCGTCTTCCGCTGACCGACGAGAGTGCATAGAATAACGTAACTTCGCCCCTGATTATGACAACACCCCGTCCGCTCCGTGTACTCATAGCCAAAGTCGGCCTTGACGGCCATGACCGTGGAGCCAAAGTCATTGCATCGTTCCTTCGGGACGCCGGAATGGAAGTGATATATACCGGACTGCGTCAGACTCCTGAAATGGTCGTCAATGCCGCGCTTCAGGAAGATGTGGATGTCATCGGAGTCAGCATACTTTCCGGAGCCCACATGACGGTTTTCCCGAAAATCATCCAGCTGATGAAGGAGAAAGGGATGAACGACGTGCTGCTGACCGGTGGTGGCATCATCCCGGATGCAGACATGAAACGTCTGCATGAAATGGGAGTGGGTCAGTTGTTCGCTCCCGGAACTGAAACTGAAACGATTGTCGGATACATCCGCGCTGAAGTGGCGCAAAGAAGAGGCTTCTGAAAATAGTCGGTAGTCAACAGCCGGTGGTCGACAGTCCATTTGACCAACGGCCGTCCTTCAAAAACAATCATCATACCCATGAAGACCTACAACAACATCCTCATCAGTAGCGCGGACCATGTCCTCACTGTTACGGTCAACCGCCCTGACAAGCTGAACGCATTGAACCACGAGACCATCCAGGAGATCGGCGACGCCGTGGCAGCTGCTGAAAAAGATCCTTCCGTTGCCGCTATCATCATCACGGGTGCAGGGCCGAAATCCTTTGTTGCCGGTGCTGACATCGCTGAATTCTCCAATTATAGTGTTGAGGAGGGTAAAAAGCTGAGTGCCGACGGACATAAGGTCTTCAAGCGAATAGAGGATTGCTCCAAACCGGTGATCGCCGCCGTCAACGGCTTCGCTCTCGGCGGAGGTTGCGAACTGGCCATGTCCTGTCACCTTCGTGTGGCATCCGACAATGCGAAATTCGGTCAGCCGGAAGTGAAACTGGGAGTCATTCCGGGTTATGCCGGAACTCAGCGGCTAGTCCAGCTCATAGGTAAAGGCAAAGCCATGGAGTTGCTGATGACTGCCGATATGATCGGCGCCGAAGAGGCCTGTCGGTTAGGACTCGTGAATCACGTTGTTCCTCAGGACCAGCTCATGGGCAAGGTGCTGGAGATCATCGCCAAGATCAAAGCGCAAAGTCCTCGAGCAGTCGCCGGCGTTATCCGCTGCGTGGATGCCTACTTTCACGAGGGAGAAGACGGCTTCAAGACCGAGGTGGAGGAGTTCGGGAAGTGTTTCGGCACGGATGATTTCAAGGAAGGAGTGAATGCCTTCATGGAAAAACGCAAGGCGGAGTTCCGCCGCGGATAATCTGATCAGGATATACACCGGCGGGTCATAATAATTCATTCACCTGCTGCGTTGACAGGAAGGCGTATTGACGGACTTTTACGTTACGGCTTCCGGCTTACTTGAATCATGTCTGTATTAAAGAAACTTGCAGGACAAACCGCCATCTACGGCCTTAGCAGTATCGTCGGGCGACTGTTGAATTACCTGTTAGTGCCTTTATATACCCGGGTCTTCGATACCGCCGAATACGGAATCGTCACCCAGTTCTATGCGTATGCGGCCTTTCTGAACATTCTGTTCACCTACGGACTGGAAACCGCTTTCTTCCGGTTCTCACAAACCGAAACCGGTAACAGGAAAGTCTATTCCACCGCATTGATTTCGGTGATACTCACTTCCGGACTTTTTTTCCTGTTGGTCTGGTTATCGGCCGACCGTATCGCATCTGCTTTTTATCTGGCTGAGGGAAGTCGTCAGCCGATTCCTGTGTTCGTCATCTGGTTCGCCGGCATCCTTGCGACAGATGCTATCACCGCTATTCCTTTCGCCCGCTTGCGGCAGCAGGACAAGGCGGTGAAATTCGCGGTCATCCGGCTGCTTAACATCGGCATGAATATCGGGCTCAATCTGTATTTCCTGGTGTATCGGGGTGCCGGTGCAGATGTCACCACCGCAGTCGGATCGGTGTTCCTCTCCAACCTGCTGGCCAGTCTTTTCACCTTGCTCCTGTTATTGCCGGAATTACGTCCTGTTGTGGAAGGGTTTGACAGGTCGCTTTGGAACCGGATGGTATTGTATGGTCTGCCGTTGATGGTGGCCGGATTCGCCGGAATGGTCAATGAGACCTTCGACCGGATCATGCTGCCGTATCTGGTGAAAGACCCTTCAACGGCCCTTGATCAACTGGGCGTATACGGCGCCTGCTACAAACTGTCCATCCTGATGACCTTGTTCGTGCAGACATTCCGTTACGCAGCAGAGCCGTTCTTTTTCAGTCAATCGGCACGGGAAGATGCCCGTCAGGTCTATTCACGTGTAATGAGTTGGTTTGTGATCGGCTGTTCTTTCATCTTCCTGGTCGTGATGTTGTACATGGAGTTTTTCCAGCACTTCATAGGAGCGCCGTTCCGCTCCGGATTACATGTGGTCCCCGTCTTGTTATTGGCCAACCTGTTTCTGGGAGTCTACCTGAACATTTCCATCTGGTATAAACTGACCGGGAAGACGATGTGGGGCGCTTGGTTTTCCGTCTTCGGAGCCGGTGTCACGCTGTCGCTCAATTACCTGCTTATCCCGATGATGGGGTATACCGGTGCCGCTTGGACTACGCTTATATGTTATGCCCTGATGATGGTTGTTTCTTACGGCTTCGGTCAGCGTTATTACAAGGTTCCTTATGATCTGGGCATTTTCCTGCTTTCGATAGCCTCAGCGGTCGTCTTGTGGGCGGCCTCTGTGTACATCGATGGTTGGATCGGGCAGACGGCAGTTCGGCATATCGTGCATACGGGGCTGTTACTTGCATTTCCGGCTATTGTCTGGCTTTTTCTCCGTCGGAAAAGCCTTAAATTCGCATGAGTTTTTCTTTTTGACCGTCCTTCATCCATGAATATAAAAATCATCAATAAGTCCCGCCATCCGTTACCGGCTTATGAAACAGAGGCTGCTGCGGGCATGGATCTGCGCGCTTCTTTGGAGCAGCCCGTAACCCTCGGTCCGCTGGAGCGGGCTTTGGTGCCCACGGGACTACATATCGAATTGCCGGTCGGCTATGAGGCCCAAGTGCGTCCGAGGAGCGGACTTGCCGCGAAGAAGGGCGTCACCGTGCTGAATTCTCCCGGGACCGTTGATGCGGATTACCGCGGCGAAATCAAAATCATCCTCGTAAATCTTTCTTCGGAATCTTTTGTCGTAGAAGACGGGGAGCGGATCGCCCAGCTGGTTATTGCGCGTCATGAGCGGGCGGAATGGTCGGTTACCGGCGAATTGGCGGCGACGGAGCGTGGTGAAGGCGGATTCGGCTCCACCGGAAAAAAATGATCTGAACATCAACAGCGAATAGCATGAGAATCATAGTGCCGATGGCGGGAATGGGAAAGCGGATGCGTCCGCATACGTTGACAGTGCCCAAGCCCCTGATACCGGTGGCCGGAAAACCGATCGTAGAATGGCTTGTGGAGGACATCACCCGCACCTGCCGGGAAAAAGTCGAAGAGATCGCCTTCGTAATCGGCGATTTCGGCAAGGAGGTCGAACAGCAGCTGATCGCCATCGCAGAGCGGCTCGGAGCTAAAGGGACCATCCATTTTCAGGATGAACCATTAGGGACGGCACATGCCATACTTTGTGCAGAGTCTGCGCTTCGCGGGAA
This sequence comes from Bacteroidota bacterium, assembly GCA_046052625.1. Classification (GTDB taxonomy): domain Bacteria; phylum Bacteroidota; class Bacteroidia; order AKYH767-A; family 2013-40CM-41-45; genus Pollutiaquabacter. Next base: position 7,508 of record JBJOMA010000316.1, on the reverse strand, counting down.
AGTGATCGTAGCGTTCGCTGATACGCTCTTCCGTGCGGAGTTCACCATCGATGAGCAGCAGGACGGCGTGATCTGGGTGAACCGCATCGATGACCCTCGCATGTTCGGCGTGGTGAAAGTGGACAGCAACAACCACATCACTGATTTCATTGAAAAGCCGCAGGAGTTCGTGTCCGATCTGGCCATCATCGGAATCTACTATTTCCGTGACGGCGAGAACCTGCGAAAGGAATTGAAATACCTCATCGACAATGACATCAAGGAGAAAGGGGAGTTCCAATTGACCAACGCACTGGAGAACATGAAGTCGAAAGGCCTTCGGTTCGTTCCCGGAAAGGTCGATGAATGGCTCGACTGCGGAAACAAGGATGCAACGGTCTTCACTAACCAGCGCGTACTGGAGCATCATCGCAGCGACAAGCTGGTGGCTGACAGCGTGAAGCTGGTGAACTCCGTCATCATTCCTCCCTGTTTCATCGGAGAAAAGGTCGAGCTGGTAAACAGTGTCATAGGGCCTTATGCTTCCATCGGTGCGGGCTCCAAAGTCCGGAATTCGGTTGTGTCAAACAGCATTCTTCAGACGAATACCGTCATACGCAATGCGGTTCTCGAGGATTCGATGGTAGGTCACCATGCCGATTATACTTGTACACCTTCACGGCTCAGCTTGAGCGATTATTCCACGCACCAATGATGCTTTTCCGGTCGCTCATGACACCGCGTATTTTACTGTTCGCAATCGGCGTTTCACTGATGGCTTGCGGCGGCACGAAGACGGTGAAAAGTGGCGGCTCCGTCAAAGACCAGCTTTCCGACGTGCAACGGGCTGACGTCACCCACACCTTCATCAACGCCAACCGGGAGAAGATGCTGGGGAACCTCAATGAATCGGTTTCTCTTTTTTCCGAAGTCATCCGTAAGGATCCTCAGAACGCTGCCGCCATGTACGAGCTGGCCGGCGTATATGTGCAACAGAAGAAATATGGCGATGCACTCTTCTTCAGCAAATCCGCCTACCGGCTGGATCCCAAGAACGTTTGGTATGGTCAGCAGTATGCCGAAGTGCTTCAGCGCAACTCCCGCTTCAAGGAAGCGACCCAGGTGTTGGAAGAGTTACTTGCCGAACATCCGGACCGGGAGGAGTATTATCATCAACTTGCCCAAGCCTACATGTTCAGTGGTCAGCCTGAGGAGGCCTTGAAGGCCTACGACCGCTTGGAAGCCCGCTTCGGTATCGAGAGCGAGCTTACGATGAACAAATGCAGGATCTATCAGCAGCTTGGCAAACCTGAAAAAGCGGTAGAGGAACTTCTACGGCTCATCGAAACGGATTCGTCTGATGTGCAGGCGTATGGCCTGCTTGCTGAAATCTACCAGCTGATGGGCGAAAACGACAAGGCATTGAAGACGTACCAGCGGATCGAAGCCATCGACCCGGACAACCCCTATGTCCAGCTTTCACTTGCCGACTTCTACCGTGAGGCGGGGGACAAGGAGAAGTCATTTGCCGAGCTGAAAAAGGCCATCGGTAATCCTGGTCTTGAAATGGAGACGAAGATCTCCATCCTCAGTTCGTATTATTCTTTGGTAGAGGCCTTCGCTGAAATGAAAGCACAGGCGATGGAACTGTCGGAGATCCTGTTGAACACCCACCCTACGGATCCCCGGCCTCATGCGGCCAAAGCGGACTTCCTTGCACTGGACTCGCAGTATGTCGCCGCCCGCGACGAGTATCGTCGCGCCCGCGAGCTCGGATCGAAGGAATATTCCGTCTACAGCCAGATGATCGTGATCGACTCGCGGCTCGAAGACTGGGATTCGATGCTGAAGGATACCGAGGAGGCTTTGGCACTGTTCCCCGACCAGCCTTTGGTCTATCTCTTCAACGGCATCTCCAAGCAACATGCGAAGCGTCACGGCGAGGCCGTCAACATCCTCAAGTCGGGCGCCAAGATGGTCGTAGACAATCCTCAGCTGGAATCCTCCTTCTATTCCGCGCTTGGCGAGGCCTATCACGAGTTGAAGGATTATGTCAAATCGGACGAAAGTTACGAGCATGCACTGCAGTTGGATCCGAAGGATGCGATGGTGATGAACAACTATGCGTATTTCCTGAGCCTGCGAGGCGACCAGCTGACCAAGGCGGAGGAGCTGTCACGTCGCTCCAACGAACTTTCGCCCGACGAATCTTCCTTCGAAGACACATACGGTTGGATCATGTTCGTCATGGGAAAGTATGCAGAGGCGAAGACGTGGATCGGCAAAGCCTTGCAGCATGGAGCAGACAACAGCGCTGTCGTGCTGGAACATTACGGCGACGTGCTTTACAAGCTGGGCGACCTGGCCGGAGCGCTTGATTATTGGCAGCGTGCTAAATCGGCCGGTAACGGCGCCTCCGATCGGTTGGATGAAAAAATCCTGCAGAAGAAATACATCGAGTGAAGTCGCCGAAACAGAATTTTAACTTGTCACAATCCCGGACAGCCATCCTGTCTGTGCTGGTGTTTGCCTGCCTTTTCAGCACTTCGTGCCGTGTGGTGAAAAAAGCGGAGGCGGCTCCGCCGCCCGTTCGTCCTAAGGGTTCCCTGGTCAACGAAGTCCTCGACAGTGTAATGAGTCGCCAGTTCGAATTCGAGTGGCTGACCGCCAAAGCGCAGGTCGACTATACCGACAAGACCGGAGAGACCAATTCGTTCGATATCAATCTGCGCATCCGGCGTGACAGTGTAATATGGATTTCCATCACGCCGTTGCTCGGCATCGAGGCGGCACGCGTGCTGATCAACCGCGACAGCCTGGTGCTGATGGACCGTGTACACAAGGAGTGGAAGGTCCGCAGTTTCGATTACCTGGGTGAGCTCCTTCGTACACCTGTGGATTTCGACATGGTGCAGTCTGTATTGTTGGGCAATTTCTTCCAGTACCAGCGGAACGAGAAGATCCGGTCTTATTACGAAGAAGAGCCTTACGCGATTCTCAGCACCCTTAACAAGCGACAGGTCCGCCGTTCGCTCGAGGAGAAAGACCCCTCTCGACCCGTCATACAGGATTTCTGGATCGACGGCAACTACCGGATCGTCAAGTCGAAGATCACGGACGACAAGCAGGACCGTTGGGTCGAGGCCTCGTACACCGGATTCGCAGCCGTGAACGACCGGCTCTTTCCCCACAACATGGTAGTCACTTTTTTTGCACTGACACCGGTGATCATGAAGATCACGTATTCCAAGGTGACTTCGGAGGAAGCGGTAACGCTTCCCTTCACCATTCCTGACAAGTACGAACGGAAATAACACTTCCCGCATCTTTCAGCAACCTTCCGGCGCGTTTTGCGTAAAATTCCGCGCGCAGATATTCCGTTAGGAGTTATCCTGCGTCCACTCATGTCAGTGCCAATTTATACGAAAACAGGCTTTTTTAAAGAAAAAAGTCGTCTTACATCCATCGACCGGATGTTATGGACGGCGTTATTCTTGCCGCTGGTGCTGTTATTGACGGTTCATTCCCCCGCGTTTTCCCAATCCAAAAAGGAGCTGGAACGCAAAAAGGAACAGTTGAAAAAAGACATCGACAAGACCAACCGCCTGCTCAACCAGACGCGTCAGAACAAGTCGAACTCGATGACCCGCCTGGTGACATTGAACAAGAAAATCACTTACCGTGCGGAGCTGATCAACACGATCAGTGAGGAGATCACCACCGTCGAATCCGAACTCGGCTCTGTTTCATCACGGATCGATTCATTAAACCGACGCCTCAACAACCTTCGCGAGCGCTATGCGGTGATGCTCGTGAACGCGTACAAGCACCAGGGCTCCTTTTCGCAATTGTCTTTCATACTTTCGGCGGAGGACATGCATCAGGCATACAAGCGGATGACCTATCTGCGGAAGCTGAGCACATACCGCGTACATCAGCGGGACATGATCCGGGCTACGCAGGATACCTTGACCGGTAAGCGGCACAAGTTGGAAGAGGTGAAATCCGAGAAGTCGAATCTGCTGGCAAGCAAGCAGGTGGAGAAACAACGGCTATCGAAAGAGAAACAGCAGCAGGAGAAATTGCTCGTCAGTCTTTCCGCGAACGAAAAGAAGTTGCGTGCGGAGTTGAAGAAGAAGCAGTCGGAGGAGCGGCTGCTTTCAGTAAAAATCGAACAGATCATCCGTCAGGAAATCGCTTCTGCCACCGCTTCAGCAAAGAAGCGTTCCGGCGCATCGACCACCGCCAGTGTGGACAACCGAGTTCCTGCAAAAGTGGCCCGGACCACTTCCCCTTCGGTGCTGACCAATACGCCGGAATCGTTGAAGCTCAGCGCGGATTTCGAGAGCAATCGCGGTCGGTTGCCTTGGCCCGTCGAGCAGGGAGTCATCACCGGCACGTTCGGAACACATCCGCATCCGGCCTGGAAAGACATTGTCGTGAACAACAACGGAGTGAACATCTCTTCCGGAAAAGGTGCTCGAGCCCGTGCGGTCTTCGACGGCAAGGTAATCCGTGTGTTCAAGATCCTGGACAAATATGCAGTACTGATCCAACACGGGGAATATTTCACGGTCTATTCCAATCTGGAGAGCGTAAATGTGGCAGCCGGCGAGAAAGTCACGACCAAGCAGATGATCGGTATCCTGACGGATACGGACGGCGACGGCCGCTCTGAAGTACACCTGGAAATCTGGAAAGGCAGCAACAAGATGAATCCGGAACCGTGGCTGGCTGCCCGTTGATGGCGCGAATCCGGAAAAACAGTACCTTCGTTATTCAAATCACAATCAAATGGCAGCGATATTACTCGGATTTTTAGGCGGTATCGGCACCGGTGAGGTAATCATCCTGCTGGTGGTCATTCTCCTCTTTTTCGGTGCCAAGCGCATTCCGGATCTCGCACGCGGTCTGGGCAAAGGCGTCAAGGAATTCAAAGACGCCAAGAACGGTTCCGAAGAAAAGGGGAACAGCTCTAACTGACTTGTAGCTTCATCCGCGGGTCGACCGTATCCGTTCGATTTCCTCTAATTGGATGACTTCGCTGTGGGGCTCAAGCGCTTTTACATCGCCTGTTTCCAGCGCATAGATCAGCTTTCGGCCTTTCTGGATACTCAGAAAATAGATCTTTTCAAGCGATTCTTCGGGCGAAGAAGGATTCTCAATATATATCCATCCCACTTTGCGCTTGTTATCTTTCAAGTAAAGGGTCGCCACCTTGTTCAGATGGCGGGTGATTTCCTCGCAGCTCATTTCCGGTTTGGTTTAGGTAGGGTTTCATTGTGGTCGTGGTGTGCAGGCGGCTATGGGTGTGACTGACTTCTTCCTTCCGTAAGCAGGAAACAGTATCACCTTTCGGTTTGAATCGAATGAATCGGGCGAGGAGAATGTCCGGAAGATTTCGCTTTCGGACGGGGGCCTTTACACAGGATATAAGATAGCTTCCGGGAAGCCGTTTCAACGAAATAATTCGGTCAACGGGCTTCTCCGCCACATGAACGACCCGTATATTCATGTGGGATCACAAACTTCTTTGTTGAAAAAAGTCGGTGTTTGGCCCAAAAAAGCGAATTGAAGCATTTCCGGAAGGGGCCTTCATTGACGGCACAGGTTTGATATCGGGTAAATTCTATTTTTGCAACCCGTCAGACAGATGATTGAATCTAAAAAACCGCTAATTGGCTGAAATTCAATTGTTCATGAAGATAAACAAGTGTTTTTACTCCATTTTCCGCCTTTTGGGGTTGGCTCTATCCCTTTACTCGGGTTCTGTAGCCGCCGCCGATTCTACGGCCGTAGCGGTCACCTATGACCCCATCGTTGCCACTCTAGACAGTCTGTTGAATCAGTGTTATATCCAACGACTTGGTACGGCAGATATCGCTGCGGGCAACTCCCGGGAGATTCCCTCTTACAGTGATGAGGTTTACCGTCAGCGGATGGACCGTATCCAGACGCCGATTCCACTTTGCTTCAATGATGAAGTGAAGCAGTACATCGAATTGTACGGTATTCACAAGCGCGCACTTACAGAGCGGGTCATCGGCCTTGCTCAGCTTTATTTCCCCCTGTACGAGGAGATCCTCGACCAGCAGGGACTGCCCTTGGAATTCAAATACCTGTCAGTCGTTGAAAGCGCACTCAACCCGATGGCGGTATCGCCTGTCGGAGCTACCGGATTGTGGCAGTTTATGCTTTCGACCGGCCGCTTGTACGGCTTGAAAGTCACCTCCTACACGGACGATCGTCGTGATCCGGTGAAGTCGACCTATGCGGCTTGTCAGTATTTCAAAGACATGTATGCCATCTACAACGATTGGCTGCTTGTCATCGCCGCATACAATTGCGGTGCCGGCAACGTCAACCGGGCCATCGCACGTTCAGGCGGTAAACGGACCTTCTGGGAGATCAGTCCTTACCTCCCGCGCGAGACGCGCGGGTATGTTCCGGCATTCATCGCGGTGACGTATCTTATGAATCACACCGCCGAGCACAACCTAAGCGGGGTCGCGCCGTTGGTCAATTATTTCGAAGTCGATACGGTATTGGTCAACCACAAGCTGGGTTTGCGGGAGACGGCAGAGGCGACCAATGTGCCTTATGAAGTGCTGGCGTATCTGAATCCGGTCTATAAGAAGGGCTTGATTCCGGAGAGCGAGGAGCCGCAAGTCCTGCGCCTGCCTGCTAACCGTATCAACAGCTATCTGGCGCAGGAAGCTGCGTTGATGCAGCCTTCGCTGCAGTCGGCTGTTGCATCTTTGCCTGCAACGGTTTCTGACAGTGATCCGGCCACTTCCCGTCAGGTCACGAAATACCATCGCGTCCGTAGCGGCGAACATCTGCAGAGCATCGCTTCCAAATACCGCTGTTCGGTCTCCGACCTCAGGCGTTGGAACCATCTGCGCAGTACGCGGTTGCGCGCAGGACAGTCGTTGAAGGTGTACGTTTACGTGCCCCAGAAAAAAGCCGCTCCGGCTTCCGCGCAAGTCACTCCTGTGGTAACTCAACCGTCCGAGTGCGAGACCGTTCCGGTCGATTCGGTTTCCGGTGATCCGCAGCCCGCTGCCATCACCTTTCCTACCGGTGTGATCTATCACGTGGTCGCTCCCGGCGATACGCTGACCAACATCGCCCGCCGCTACGAAGGCCTGACGGTCGAAAAAATCAAGCAGACGAACCGCCTCGAGTCCAATGACCTTAAGGTCGGTACACGGCTGAAGCTCGAAGTCGGCAGCTGATTTCACTATTCCTCTTATCACTGCTCGAAATCCGGTTGTTTCCTGGTTCTTTTCCTTTTATTACATTTGGTATATAACCCACAATGGTCATGAGACTTCTTGCGTTACTTTTCATATTCATTTCAGTACAAAGCGTCAGCGCCCAGATACCAAACGGCGGATTTGAAAACTGGCAGCCCTATTCAAATGGACAGTTACCCACCGGTTGGACGACTTCCGATTCTTTGTCTCAGGCATATCTTGGCGGACCTTCAGCGTATTCAGGTACGGATTCACACGACGGATTGCTCA
>JBJOMA010000315.1:0-13590 GCA_046052625.1 Bacteroidota bacterium | reverse complement strand
CCTTTGTAGCGTCATGCCCTTATACAATACCCTCGATCGGGAACACCTGTTGGAGCGCATCGAGAGCGAATCCTTTGAACGGATAACACTTTCCTTTTACCGCTATGTGCGTCTAGGTGAGGCAGATGCCCTCCGTGACCGGATGTTCGCCGAATGGGAAGCAATGGGCATATTGGGAAGGATTTATCTTTCTCAGGAGGGAGTTAATGCACAGATCTCCATTCCCACACCGAACTTCCGGTCGTTCAAGGATTGGATGAACAGTTTTACACCTTTCCGTGCGATGGATCTGAAAATCGCGGTGGAGGACGATCGCTTTTCATTTGTCAAACTCAAGATCAAGGTTCGCGAGAAGATCGTGGCAGACGGACTGGATGATCGTGCTTTCGACGTAACGGATGTCGGTCGTCATCTCTCGGCCCGCGAATGGAACGATGCCATGGATGACCCTTCCGCAGTCATTGTTGATATGCGTAACTCGTATGAGAGCGAGGTAGGACATTTCGAAAAGGCATTACTGCCGCAAGCGGTCACCTTCCGCGATGAATTGCCGGAGGTGCTGCAGCTGTTGGAGGGTAAGCAGGACAAGAAGATCCTATTGTATTGTACCGGAGGTGTCCGTTGCGAAAAAGCCAGCGCCTTCCTTCGGCATCATGGCTTCGAGGATGTCAACCAGCTGAACGGCGGCATCATCCATTATGCGCGCCAAGCCGCCGAGGAGGGGCTGCCGGTCCGATTCCGCGGTAAGAATTTCGTCTTCGATGACCGACTCGGTGAGCGCATCACTTCCGAGGTAGTCAGTACCTGTCACCAGTGCGGTGCTCCGTGCGATGATCACACCAACTGCGCGCACCAAGGCTGCCATGTGTTGTTCATCCAATGTCCTTCCTGTGCGGCAAGAATGGATGCTTGTTGCTCGGAAGAATGCAAGCAGATCCTTTCCTTGCCCGAAGCGGAACAAGCAGCCATCCGTAAGGCGCAGCCGCTGAAGGATGTGCAGACGTTGTACCGTCCGGTTATTCGGAGAATCGATCAGTCAGGAAGCTGATTGGTTATCTGTTTTTTTCAGAATCTGTTTGACGAGAGGAACCCGATCGGCAATTGCGTCCGCCCATGGATGGAAAGCTCGGCTAGCAGTTCTCCGATCACGGCGGCGAACTTGAACCCGTGTCCGCTGAATCCCCAGGCATAGCATACGCGGTCTTCCATCCCTTTTAACCGGTCTATGACAAAGTCTCCGTCCGGAGAGTTCTCGTAGAGGCAGGTTTTGACCTCCCGTAGCGTGCCGGGAATTCCCGGCAAGTGTCGGGCGACGAATTTCCTGAGCGTTCGCAGGTCCGAATCCGTCACGGTCCGATCGACCGCGTCCGGGTCGGTGACTGCATCCGGATGATGCAGCGCGACTTTGATGCCGGTCGGATGTTCCGGATCCTCCGGGAATCCGTAAAAGGCGCCGGTGCTCTGTTCATCGGCCATCAACCAGCAGGGGAGGTGTCCCATCCGGTAGATATCACGTCCTCCCGTATCGAACCAGGCAAGGACCTGCCGTGTCACCTGCAATTTACTGCCGACTCCTTCGAGCAGCCGGTCAGTCCAGACACCCGCAGTTAGTACCAGCCGGTCGGCCGTAAATATTCCCTCATTCGTAACTACTTCTATCCGGTCTCCCTGCTGTCGCCAGGAAAGTACTTCTGTGTCGTTCAGCAAGCGAGCACCTTTCCGTTCTGCCTGTTCAAGGAACGCTCCGATAGCGACATCACTGAGCAGAAATCCCGCCTCCGGCTCGAACAGTAATTCATAATCGGACGGCAGACGGAATACACCTGCCGGATTATGACGCAGACGTTCCAGCGGGATGCCGTACTCCGCTGCCGCTGCCTTGACATTCTTCAGGATTTGATTCTCTTTCAGTCCGCCATACAACAACCCGGTCTCGAAATAGAGCTGTCGACCGGTTTCCCGTTCAAGGTCTTTCCAATTGACATATGCCCGCTCCAGTAATGGAATATAATCCGGGTGTTCGAAATAGGCTTTCCGGATGATCCGCGTATGCCCGCCATGGGATCCATTTTCATGCGGAGGGCTGAATCGGTCGATGCCGAGGACGTGTTTGCCCTGTTTTGCCAAGTGATAACAGGTGGCGGCGCCCATGGTCCCGGTGCCGATGACAATGTGATCGAAATGCTCCACGCGGTAAAGGTAACGTACCCGAAACAGGTTAAAGAGCCGACGATTAAAGGTATTCAACCGCAGAATTACCGAAATATATTTTAGCTATCTTCGCGGCAGTTCTTTACGGTCCTGCAAAAGGAAACTTATCCAGAAAGGTGGAGGGAACACGCCCGTTGAAACCTTGGCAACCCCGGTAGTCGGCCTCACAGGCTGTCGAAAGAAGGTGCCAAATCGTACTTCCGGATACGGAAGACAGATAAGTCGGAGTGATCTTACCGGATACCGTCGCGATCTCCTCTGACTTACAGGGGGGATTTTTTTTTGCACGTGCCCGAAGAGCCCAATTGAATACATCCTGTCATGCATACATCCATTGCCGACCTCTATGCCGGATTTCCTGTTTATCAGGAGTTATTGAAACGTGTCCTTGTCATCGACGGTGCCATGGGCACCATGATACAGCGTTATCGCCTTGAAGAAGAGGACTACCGGGGAAGTCGCTTCCAATCTTTTGATAAGCCGCTGAAAGGCAACAACGATCTGTTGTGCCTCACTCGCCCGGATATCATCGAGGCCATCCATCGGCAGTACCTGGATGCCGGTGCCGATATCATCGAGACCAATACCTTCAACGGCCAGAAGATTTCTTTGGCAGATTATGCCATGGAGGATCTCGCCTATGAGATCAATCACGAGGCAGCACGTATAGCAAGGAGAGCTGTAGAAGGGTACCAAAAAGATCATCCCGGATGCGGGCCGCGATTCGTGGCCGGCGCTATCGGACCTACCAATAAGACAGCTTCGCTCTCTCCCGACGTCAATGATCCCGGTTACCGTGCCACTTCTTTTGATGAGCTCGTAGATGCCTATGCGGAGCAAGTGAGGGGATTGATGGACGGCGGATCCGACCTTCTGCTGGTCGAAACCATTTTCGATACGTTGAATGCGAAAGCCGCCCTCTTCGCCATAGAGTTGGTTTTTGAAGAGCGGAAGTCCCGCCTGCCCGTCATGGTGTCGGGAACCATTACGGACGCGAGCGGACGTACGCTCAGCGGACAGACCGTCGAAGCGTTCCTGATTTCTGTTTCGCACATCCCCTTGCTTTCGATCGGGCTGAACTGCGCCCTCGGTGCCCGGGAGATGCGTCCGCACATCGAGGAGCTTTCAGTCAAGGCTCCATTTTTCGTCAGCGCTTATCCGAATGCCGGTTTACCTAACCAGTTCGGGGAATATGACGAGACACCGGAGCACATGGGTCATCAGATCGAGGATTTCTTGAAGAGCGGGTTCATCAATATCGTCGGTGGCTGCTGCGGAACAACGCCGGACCATATCGCGCATATTGCGAAACTCGCCCGTACGATTCCGCCACGTAAGCTCCCGAAAATAGAACCTTGGTTGCGGCTCAGTGGATTGGAAGCGGTCGTACTCCGCCCGGAATCCAACTTCATGAATGTCGGGGAGCGGACCAATGTGACCGGTTCGAGGAAATTCCTGCGACTGATCAAGGAAGACAAGTATGAGGAAGCGCTTTCCGTCGCCCGGGAACAGGTCGAGGGCGGTGCACAAGCCATCGATGTGAACATGGACGAAGGGATGCTGGATGCCGTCAAGGCGATGCCCCGCTTCCTCAATCTCATGGCGGCTGAGCCCGATATCGCCCGCATACCCTTGATGATCGACTCTTCAAAGTTCCACGTGATCGAAGCAGGGCTTAAATGTTCTCAAGGGAAGTCCATTGTGAATTCGATCTCCCTGAAGGAAGGGGAGGAGGAGTTCACCCGACAGGCAAGGCTGATCCTCCGCTACGGAGCCGCGGTCATCGTGATGGCATTCGATGAAAAAGGCCAGGCCGATACGTTGCCGAGGCGGATCGAAATCTGTGAACGTGCCTACCGGATCCTCACCAGACAAGTGGGTTTCCCGGCCGAAGACATCATCTTCGACCCGAACATTTTCCCGGTGGCTACGGGTATGGAGGAGCATCGCAAGAATGCGCTGGATTATTTTGAGGCCACCCGTTGGATCAAGCAGCACCTTCCCGGCGCGAAAGTAAGCGGAGGTGTCAGTAATGTGTCCTTCTCCTTCCGTGGAAATGATGCGGTGCGCGAGGCCATCCATGCGGCATTTCTCTACCATGGCATCCAGGCCGGCATGGACATGGGTATCGTGAATCCGGGACAGTTGCAGGTATATGACGAGATTCCCAAAGACCTGCTCGAATTGGTCGAGGATGTACTGCTGGACCGGCGCGACGATGCGACCGAACGCCTGATCGCACATGCCGAAACGCTGAAAGGTGTTCAGGCAAAGAAGGACGAGAAAGAGGAAGCATGGCGGACTGAACCGGTCGAACAGCGGCTGGCCCATGCCCTGGTAAAGGGAATCACCGACCATGTGGAAGCTGATCTGGACGAGGCGCTGAAGAAATATCCGAAACCGCTGCAATTGATCGAAGGCCCGTTGATGGACGGCATGAATGTCGTCGGTGATCTTTTCGGTGCAGGGAAGATGTTCCTGCCGCAAGTGGTGAAAAGCGCACGTGTAATGAAGAAAGCTGTCGCCTACCTTGAACCGATGCTGAATGCGGCTGACGGCGGTACCGTTCGGCAGAATGCCGGAAAGGTCTTGCTCGCCACGGTGAAAGGGGACGTGCACGACATCGGTAAGAACATCGTCGGGGTCGTGCTCGCTTGTAACAACTATGAAGTGATTGACATCGGTGTGATGGTGCCTGCGGAGAAGATATTGGAGACGGCGCGTAAGGAGCAGGTAGACGTGATAGGACTGAGCGGTCTCATCACGCCGTCACTGGACGAGATGGTTCATGTCGCAAAAGAGCTGGAGCGCGGAGGTTTCAATGTTCCGTTGCTGATCGGCGGCGCCACCACCTCCAAAGTGCATACAGCTGTAAAGATCGAACCGCATTATTCGCAACCGGTCGTACACGTCAACGACGCTTCCAGGAGTGTCCCCGTCGTGAGCCAATTGCTCTCCAAGGAGCAGCGGGCGGACTTCGTTTCATCGACAAAAGCTGAATATGACCGTGTCCGTGAATACAACCGGTTGGCAAATTCACCGGATAAGTATTTGTCTCTCGAGCAGGCCCGGGCCAATCGCTTCCGTTTCAGCGAAAGCGTTCCGGTCATACGGCCGGTCAAGTCAGGAATAACCGTCTTTGACGATTATCCGCTCGAAGAGATTGCTTCTTACATCGACTGGACACCCTTCTTCCATGCATGGGAGATGAAGGGGGTTTATCCGAAAATACTGGAGGACAGGGTGCACGGTGCCGAGGCACTGAAGCTCTTCAACGACGCGAAGGCGATGCTCGACAGGATCATTCGGGAGAAATGGCTGAAGGCGAAAGCGGTCATCGGACTGTTTCCCGCTGTTTCCGCGGGCGACGATATCGAGGTATTCGGTACGGACACAGCGCATCCGATCGCAGTCTTTCATACGCTACGGCAGCAATCACGTAAGGCAGACGGTCAGCCTAACATCGCACTGGCCGATTTCCTCCTTTCAAAAGAGGAAGCGAACGGGACAACTGATTACCTGGGCGGCTTTGCGGTCACAGCAGGTATCGGCATCGATGAACACGTTGCGCGTTTCGAGAAAGACCATGACGATTATTCCGCCATCCTTCTCAAAGCGCTCGCTGACCGTTTGGCGGAAGCCTTTGCGGAAGTGATGCACAAGCGCGTCAGATGTGAATTCTGGGGTTACGGTAAAAACGAATTCCTGACCCCGGAACAGCTGATACGGGAGGAATATGCGGGTATCCGCCCGGCTCCCGGCTATCCTGCACAGCCTGACCATACGGAAAAGAGGACCCTCTGGAAGTTGCTGGATGCAGAGAAGCATACCGGAATTACCCTGACAGAAAGTCTTGCCATGTTCCCCACAGCCTCCGTCTGCGGGCTCTATTTCGCCCATCCTGAATCCCACTATTTCGGGCTCGGTCGGATACCGAAAGACCAGGTTACGGACTATGCGAGGCGGAAAGGAATGGCCTTGAAGGAGACAGAGCAATGGCTCGGTTCCGTACTAGCCTATTGATCGGCCTTTTTCGTCGGTAAAGACTTCTCGGATTCAATCGTCTTTCTCATCTTTACATCCGAAAGTGCGAGGTGTGTAAACCCGCTTTCATCCGCATTCGTGTTCATAGTAAGATAAACCATTCCCATGAAAAAACCATTACTCCTCCTCGCTGCACTTCTTGTTTCCGTGGCGACCTACGCTCAGCTTTGCAGTTTTACCGCAAACACCGGCTCGCCGAATGTCGGCATCTTCACGCCCTCCGGCGCGTTTCCGAATGCCGCTTGCACGTGGAGTTTCGGTGACGGTATGATGGGAACATCTTTCGGCCCGATTGCTCACACATATGTGAATGGCGGTGCCTACACGGTTTGTTTGAATGTGCTGGACTCCATCGGTAATGTCCAGTGCACATTCTGCGATTCGGTACTCATCCAATCCTCTCTCAATTGCACATTCACGACCTTCGTGACACCCGGTTCCCTTATTGTCGATTTTCTGGTGAGTGTTCCTCCCGGAACCTATGCCTCTTGGGATTACGGGGATATGACTACCGGAACGGGCGGAAACCCGTGGCACGGTTATACCAGTCCGGGTACTTATACGGTCTGCGTAGATATCATCGATTCCACCACGCTGGTTTCGACATGCCATTCTTGTCAGAGCGTGTCAGTTGGCGGCACCAATAACTGTTACTTCGCTGCTTTTCCGGATTCTATGAATACGATGCAATATCATTTTTACGGATCGCCTTCTTATTCTTCGTCCACCCTTGCTTGGGATTTCGGTGACGGCAGTACAGGAACCGGCAGTAATCCTCTGCACCAATACGCTGCAGCAGGAACCTATTTCGTCTGCATGAATGAACTGAACCCCAACGGGGTCAATGTCTGTCATTATTGCGATTCGATCACTGTCACTTCCGGAGGTGGCAGTATGTCCTGCAACTTCTCCTACACCATTTCACCCAATACCAATCCGGTACTGGTGACCGCGGTCGCCGCCATCAGCGGACCAGCACCTTATTTCGTTCATTGGGATTTCGGAAACGGTCAAACCACCACCGGTATGGCGGGGACTGCACAGTACCTTACATCAGGTGTTTACACCATCACGATGACTGTTACGGACGGTCTGGGTACTATCCTGTGCAGTTCGACACAGGTCGTCGTCATCAACCTTCCGGTGTCCTCTTGCACGTCTTATTTCGTATCGAGTACCGCCGGACTCAGCGCTTCGTTCATCGATCTCTCTTCCGGTATTTCGCCTTCGACTGCTTTCAGCTGGTCGTTCGGAGACGGAACTTCTTCCAATGTTCGTTTCCCGCAACATACCTACACGACACCCGGCATGTACACCGTATGCCTTACCATTTCTGACAACGGCTGCAGTGATCAATACTGCGCCATGGTGTTGGCCGATACCAACACGGTCAACCCCGGCCCTTGCCAGGCGAATTTCGTCACACTGCAGGCAGCTCCATACAGTGTCCTGATCGTCGATCTGAGCACCGGCAGCAACCTGAGCTACTTGTGGGACTTCGGCGACGGTACTACTTCCACACAACAGTATCCCAGCCATTATTATTCAACGACGGGATCGTATGTGGTCTGCCTCACCGTGAACGACGGTCTGCTGGGTTGCTCGTCGACTTTCTGCGATACATTGACGGTTGATTCGATGGGCAATGTGCTGCGTTCGACCATGACCGGCTTCACTATCAATGTCGTTTCTCCGGGCATGCTTACCGGTACGACTTCCATAGAAACGCAGGAGCGAATTGTACTATATCCGAACCCTGCATCGGACCGGATCATCGTCAGTCGCTCGCAGTCCTCCTCTGCCGCATATCGAATACTTGATCTGCGCGGTGCGGTCCTTTTGACCGGCATGCTCAATGAAGCAAATGTCGCAATACCCGTGTCATCCCTTTCGACCGGGGTTTACGTATTGGAGACCACGCTACCGGGAAGACCAGCCTCCTACGAGCGGTTCATGAAACATTAATCGTAATTGATTAAAAAAGCGGGAAATGAGCCTTTCGAGCTTGTTTCCCGCTTTTTTTATAGCCCTCATTTTATCCTACCTTGTAAACCCATCCGTATCCTGTTTCGTGATAGCAGGCAGAGGTTCAATTCAATCTGGTTCAATCATTAAATTCAGTCCGAATGAAAGTACAATTCCGAGTATTTCCTTTTCTTTTTCTTTTCAGTTTGGTCCTGTTAACGACCCAAGTACAGGCTAGTCATATCGTCGGAGCTGAGATATCTTACGCACCGGTAAGCGGTACTATCAACTATCGCGTGCAAGTAGTTCTGTACCGGGATTGTGCAGGCCTTCCCGCTGCCGCTACCATTCCGGTTCAGGTTACTTCTTCCTGTTCCGCTTCTCCTGCCACCGTATATGCCCAGCAGACTTCTCCTGGCGTTGTCATACCCTTCGCGTGCGCAGCAGCTGCGACGCAGTGTAATGGTGGAACTGCCCCGGGAATCGAAAAGATCACTTATGTGACCACTGTGCAGGTCAGTGGAAACTGTCAGGACTGGACATTCTCTTATTCGGAGTGCTGTAGAAGCACTGCAACTAACATGGCTAATCCGGGATCGGAATCGTTGTACGTTTCTGCGGTACTGAAGAATCCCTCCGCGGCATCGAACCGTTCGGTCGCTTTGACACAAGCTCCCCGTTTCATGCTGTTCAACGGACAGGCCAACATCATGAATAACGGAGCCGTTGACGCGGACGGTGATTCAGTGGTATGCACGCTCGTGGATGCGAGGTCATCCGCTTCTGCTTCTGTTACCTATACCGCAGGATTTTCAGGTGCGTCACCTGTCGCTTCCCAGCCTGCAATGTCGGTAGATCCGTTGTCCGGTCAAGTGGAAGTGAATCCAATTACTGCTCAGAATAATGTCGTCGCCTATCGATATGACGAATACCGGGGTGGCGTCCTGGTGGGAACCACCGTGCGAGACGTTCTGGTTTCTGTAGTCAATACTTCCAATGCCCTTCCTACATTGTCCGGCGTCAACGGAACCAATTCTTACAGTTTACAGTCTTGTGTTGGAGATACGGTTGCGTTCACTCTTTATTCCGGGGATGCCAATCCGCTGGATTCTGTATCCGTTGAGGTCTCATCTGCGGGTGCAGGTGCCAACGCAACAGTTCTTCATGGCATCTACCCGTCTCCTTCTGGCGGTGTTTCCGATTCAGTGCGTATCTATCTGGTGGCAAACCAGTCCATGACCGGTAACGGACCGCATTACATCTATGTAACCGTCCGTGACGGAGCCTGCCCGAACGAGGGAGTACAAACCTATGTGATCGATTTATCCGTTCAATCGTGTAATTGTGCCATCACGGGTGCTGCCACGACTACGGCTCCCTATACCACGACATTGAGTGTTCCTGTCGATCCGATGGCAACCGCTTATGTATGGGACATGGGCGACGGCGGTACGGCTTACGGATCGACCATCACCTATACCTACGCCAATCCGGGCACGTATAATGTTTGTGTGAGTGTCACGGGGCAAGGTGCCGTGCTTTGCACCAGCTGCACCACCTTGGTCTTTACAGCGCCGCCATCTTGTTCCGCCGCTTTTGTGGCGGTGAACAACGGATTAAGCACCTTTTTCATCGACCAGTCGACCGCAGTGACTTCCGCCGCAACCTACCAATGGGATTTCGGTGACGGGGCTTCTTCCAATGTGCGTTTCCCGCAACATACATACTTCGTCCCCGGTAACTATCCGGTCTGCTTGACTGTTACGGATGGCAGCTGTTCCTCCGTCTACTGCGATTCCGTTCTTGTCGATACGCTGATCAATATCAATCCTTCTTGTCAGGCCAATTTCGTCACGGTCCAGATGGCTCCTTATCAGTTGGCAGTCATCAATCTGAGCAATGGTCTAAATCTTACGTTCAACTGGGACTTCGGAGATGGAACCAGCTCCAGCTCCCCTTATCCGAGCCATGTGTATGCTTCTACCGGCATGTACCAGCTTTGCCTGACGGTTTCCGATCCGAATGGTTGCAGTGATACCTTCTGCGATACGATCAGTGTGGATTCATCCGGTAACATGGTCCGTTCATCGTCCCCCTTCTCCATCAATGTGATTTCGCCCGCGCTACTTACGGGCGTGAGAGAAGAAGCAAGTATTGGCATTTTCTCCTGTTATCCTAATCCGGCATCCGACCGTCTGACGATTGAACGTGCCGCTGAATCCGTGCGAAGTGCGACCTATCGGATGTTCGATGTTCAGGGCCGTATGGTACTTCTGGGTGAATTGAACACCTTACGGACCTATGTGGAAATCGCGTGGTTGCCGTCAGGCACCTATCTGTTGGAGCTAATCGAAAATGAAGGTTATCCGGAACATATCCGGATCATCAAACAATGATTCTTTTTTCAGTTCATCATGTGGTTGAAGGCAGGAGGAAGTTTCTCCTGCTTTCTTGCGTAAAAGAAAAATGAATCCCTCCGTCGAACTGCTGCAAAGGTGTTGTAAAGACGACCGCAGGGCCCACCTGGAGCTCTACCGGTTGTGCTTTGGCTTCATCTTTTCGGTATGCAGGAGATTCTATGTGAACAAAGATGATGTAGAGGCCTCCCTGAACGGAGTATTTTTCAAATTGATCAAAGGAATGCCCGGGTACCTGCAAAAGGACCGTGCGGTACCCTTCGAACTGTGGGTACGTAGGGTCGCCCTCAACCACGTCACGGACGAGTTCCGGAGGAATCGCAGGTACCGTGAGACCATCGACCTGAGTACACCGGTCGAGGAAGCTCCCGAATCAGCTGCAGACGAACTCAAGCTCAACCACGAGAAGATCAGCACCGCTATCGGAAAGCTGTCACCCATGAGCAGGGCCGTCTTCAACCTTTATGTCATTGATGGTTATAAGCACGAGGAGATCGCCGGTATGCTGGAGATCTCTGCGAATACTTCCAAAGTCCATTTACACCGTGCCAAAAAGCAGCTCCGCCAGCTGCTTGGTGGCCGCAATGAATTGACCGTCACATAACACGTACGGAAATGAAAGACGAAAAAGAAATTCAAGACATGGGGCTGACGCCGGATGAATCCTGGCCGAAGATGGAGCACCAATTGGACCGGTATTACGCCGGCAAGCGCAGGAAACGGGCTGCTTTGTTCTTACTCAGCCTCGCTGTTATCGGCATGCTGATTGGCAATTGGTATGGTCAAAACGCTCCGGAACCGGTTACGGCGAATGTTTCCACGCAGACGGTTACCCCTAAAGAAAACTCCGCTGTATCCGGAAGCTCTTTAGAAGCATCTGATGGTCTCTCCTCTAAGTCAGCGTCCACGGTTGTTCCTGTCGAACCGAAACGGTCTGTGCCAACTGTAACCGCTGGTAAAGATTCAAAAGCCCCGGTCGCCACGATGTATAACCGCCCCGTCAATGAAGACCGTACCGCCGCTGTTCCGGCTGAGAAAGCGACACGGATAACGACTGCTTCCCGTACAATTCATTCTTCATCCATGAAGTCCGTCCATTCGCAAGCCGATATGCCCATCTCGACTCCGGTTGCCAAAGAAGACCTACTGCCAAGTACATCGCAGGTTCCTGCCGTACAAGACCGTTCAGCTGCAGAGCAAGATACCGATGCCGAGTCTGAGCGGATTGTCACTGAATGGAACGGTCAAGTGGAGGGGCAAAAATCCACCGGCGATGTCACGGTCGACGCACCAGCTATGATCGGAACCGCACCGGTATCGGGCACTGGAATTACATCTGCCGTAAATACGCAGTCCGAGAAGGACGCTGCCGTTGCTCCACCTATTGCAGTAACAGTAACTGCGGAAAAAAGTGCCGTACAGGATTCTTCTAGAGTACCTGCCGTCTCCGGGATTACCTCTTCAATTGAAGTCTCCTACGGAAGATATGTCCGCTCTCGGACGTTGTCTGCCTCCGATGCGCAATGGAATCAACGGCGTATCGATGAAGAGGAATTGCTGATTCCGCAATCATTTTCCGTTCTGTACACCCGGACGAAAGGAAATGGATCCATCAGTATGGGCTTGGAATTCTTGAAATTAGGCGAGTCAACTTACTATAACGGAAGTACTCCATTTGATAGCATATTGGACAACAGTTATTATTCGTACGTAGTGGACAGTCTGGATACATTGTATTTGAGCGGCAATCAGTTGATCCTTCGCGACGGAACGCCCGATGTGTTGGACAGCATTTACAATCAGATTTTAGATACCGTTAGCGGAAATTTCATCGATCCTTCCTTGGTGACTCGGAACGAAACCGTTACTTGGTCGCTGGTGCAGATTCCGATACGTTTCGGCTACTCGGTCAGTAGCGGAAAACTGGCATTTACCGGACAGGTTTCCTTATCTCCCGGACTGCTTACCGGTGTTAAAGGCCGGTATCTTGACAGATCCATGTCGCAGCTGGTTGATGCGGGATCACTGGCAACTGTGCGTCGCTTCCAACTGGCGGCCTCTTTTGGACTTCGCATGGAGTACCGCCTCGGAAGCGCCTGGTCGATCATGGTCGGTCCTGATTGGCGCCGCCAATTCACCTCGATGTACAAGAAGGGATCAGGCGTCGACCAACGGTACTCGCCCTGGGGAGTGTCTGCAGGCGTACGATTGCGGTTAGGAAGCCGTTAATGTACCAGCAGCCTTGACACCTTCGCATCGAAGGCAGGCAAAGATGTTCATGCCTGAGCGACTATCTTTTTCAATTGCTCCTTCAAATGGCGCTTGAATTCCGGCGAGCCGTTCACTTTCACCTCACCCAGAAAGCCGATAACGAAGCGCGTCACCGGTTTCAGGTCAAAGACGGTAGCACGTAAACGGAAGTGCCGCTGGTCACGTTTGATGAAGGCGGCTGTCATCGGATATTCTTCCTGCAGAATGACGCTGGCACGCAATGAAAGCCTGAGGTCGATCGTATAACTGGTTCCGCTGTCGGAGAAACCGAAAATGTCCGGAGGTGAGTACCGGTGTTTCCTGGAATTCTTGAACCCGTTACGTGTTACGGTCACTTCCGTGATCCTTTCCACGTTGAAGTATTTATTCTTTCCGCTGGATACTTCATAGGCAGAAAGGCTTTGGTAGTTTTCCGTAAAACGGATAGGCTCGACCAACCGGTCGCTGATTTCATTCGAGTTGGCGGAGTGATAGCGCTTCAGGACCACCTGCTTCTTCTGGTTGATGGCTTCAGAAAGCTGTTGTACCAGTCGACCGAGACGGGCTCTTAGAAGCAGGCTGCTGCCGACTTGAAGGTCTGTGTTCACATACAGCTTTTGAAGTACACTGTCTGCCAGTTTGTTTTTCTTTCCTGTACTTACTACCAGGTCCCGCAGGAACCGCGCCTCCTCGTTGCTGAAAA
>JBJOMA010000314.1:0-15561 GCA_046052625.1 Bacteroidota bacterium | reverse complement strand
ATAACGGAATTACGAAAAGCTCCGCTTGGTGGCTGATCGGAACGTACGGCGTGGTCACGTTCGGTGAATTATGCCTCAGTCCGATGGGATTGTCGCTCGTTTCCAAGTTGAGCCCGCCGCGCATCACCGCATTGATGATGGGTGGTTGGCAATTGGCCACTTCCATCGGCAACAAGCTTTCAGGCGTTCTGGCTTCCCTGTGGGACAGCTACGACAATAAGGCCGATTTCTTCTGGGTGAACCTGCTCCTCACCACGGCGGCGGCTTTGGTGATCCTTATGATGCTGAAATGGCTTAGCAGGGTGGTTCGGGAGCTTGGCGGATAAGTACTTACAATGCAAACGAGGTGCTCCTCCTTATTCTACTCGTTGCCGAATTCATGCAGAGCAATTTCGATCAACTTCTCCTGTTTCTGATTTTCCTGCCAAGTAACATTCATCTCTCCCATGAAACAAACCGGC
The DNA here is from genome assembly GCA_046052625.1 of Bacteroidota bacterium. Taxonomy (GTDB): domain Bacteria; phylum Bacteroidota; class Bacteroidia; order AKYH767-A; family 2013-40CM-41-45; genus Pollutiaquabacter. The sequence continues at coordinate 15,100 of JBJOMA010000314.1, read as the reverse complement.
TCCTCTGTTGCAGAAATACTCAAGAAACTTCCCGAAGATCGCAAGGAGGCGTTTAACAAGCTGCATGAGGTGATTGTGAAAAATCTCCCGAAAGGCTTCGAGGCTGCTATCAGTTACGGAGGATTAGGTTATGTGGTTCCTCATTCCATTTACCCCGACGGATACCATTGCAAGCCGAGCGAGCCGCTGCCATTTGCCGGCATAGCTTCACAGAAGCAATCCATCAACTTTTATCATATGGGAATGTATGCCGATCCTGAACTGTTGAACTGGTTCGTATCCGAATATCCCAAGCACAGTAAGCAAAAACTCGACATGGGTAAAAGCTGTGTTCGTTTCAAGAAAGTCGACGAAATCCCTTACAAGCTCATCGGTCAACTCATGAAGAAAATGAGTGTCAAGCAGTGGGTGGGGACGTATGAAGCATTGTATAAGAGGAAAAAGTAATAATCGTCAGACGGTTTCTGTGTGAACCGTTCTCAAGCTTATATTCCTGCATCGTAAGTAAGGGGCACCTGTGAATGCCAGGCTGTAATGAATCGAGAAATCAAGCAGGTGCTTTTTCCATTAAATAAAAAAGGGAGCTTTCGGCTCCCTTTTCGTTACTCTTGATATTGATCAGCGCAGGCTGAATTGACGCTTGATCTTGCTGACATAATCCAGTTTTTCCCACGGGAAAAGCTCGACTTTGATGGACTTCTCATTGGCTTTGCCCTTGTTGAAGGTCTTCGTGATCTTCAACGGCTTGCGACCCATGTGTCCGTAAGCGGCGGTCTCCAGATAGATCGGCGTACGCAACTTGAAACGCTTTTCAATCGCATACGGACGCATATCGAACAGTTTGCCGATTTCAAGGGCGATTTCGCCGTCGCTCAGGTCGACTTTCGAAGTGCCGTAGGTATTTACATACAATCCGACCGGTTGGGCGACACCGATCGCATAAGCGACCTGTACCAGCGCCTCGTCGCAAAGTCCGGCAGCTACCATGTTCTTGGCAATGTGGCGCGTCGCATAAGCCGCGGAACGGTCCACCTTCGACGGGTCCTTTCCGGAGAAGGCACCGCCTCCGTGCGCTCCCTTTCCGCCGTAGGTGTCGACGATGATCTTACGACCGGTAAGTCCGGTATCGCCGTGCGGTCCGCCGATGACGAATTTGCCCGTCGGATTGACATGATATTTGATCTTGTCATTGAAGAGTTTCTGTACCCGCTTCGGAAGGCGCTTCATGACGCGCGGCACGAGGATGCTGATCACGTCCTTGCGGATCTTCGCTGCCATGACCTTGTCGGCTGCGAAGTCGTCGTGCTGTGTGGAAATCACGATAGCATCTATGCGCACCGGCTGGTGGTGGTCGTTATACTCGATGGTGACCTGGCTCTTTGCATCAGGGCGTAGGTATTTCATCACCTTGCCTTCGCGACGGATCACAGCCAGCTCACGGAGCAACAGGTGAGCGAGCTCCAAAGGAAGCGGCATATAGGTGTCCGTCTCTTTGGAAGCGTATCCGAACATCATACCTTGGTCGCCGGCACCCTGTTTCCAGGGATCCGTTTTTTCGACGCCCTGGTTGATATCGGGCGACTGCTCGTGTATGGCGGAAATGACGCCGCACGACTTGGCCTCGAACATATATTCAGCTTTCGTATAGCCGATCTTTTCAATCACCTCGCGGGCGATATCCTGCACGTCGAGGTAGGCTTTGGACTTCACTTCACCGGCGAGGACGACCTGTCCGGTGGTGACGAGGGTTTCACAGGCGACCTTCGACGTGGGGTCGTAGGCAAGGAAGTAATCGATCAGTGCATCGGAGATTTGGTCAGCGACCTTGTCCGGATGACCTTCGGAAACGGATTCTGAGGTGAAGAGGTAGGACATAACTTTGTACGGTTATAGGCTTATAGGGCGGCAAAGGTAAAGAAAATAGCTGGTTCCGTTCCGAGTCATGACCCTTAATATCGGCGAAAACAAGGCGTATTCAGCGCGCTGCCGCACCTGTCAACCTTCGTCATTCTTGTTCGTACATCTGCCCTTCCCAGAAAAACTGGGTGGTATTGGTCCCCACTTCCAGTTTCAGAACATCGCCGGACAAGGAGAATTTTTTCACCGCTTCAGCGGTTACGGTGTAGGGTTTTCCTTTGAAAAAGTACTTCAATGAACCGGAAGGATCCCGGTATGCCACGCCGTTGATCCCGATCTCGAATTCTCTCGGGATGTAGGTTTCCACCGGATACGAGGTGCCTTTGTAAAACACATTGAACTGGTTGTTGTAGGCATACAAAATGATGTTGCCCTTGGGCAGGAAGAAGTCGGGACGGTCGGCCAGCAACCGACGCGTTCCCCCGTCATAGAACACGTTGAAATATCCCAGCTGGTCGACGTATCCGACAGTACCGTAACCCACCTTGAACGAGTCAGGCGCGAAAGTCGATATCGTAGCAGTGTCCCCTTTGTAAAAGAAATGGAAGAAACGGTCGTAGCCGTCGACCCACGCCATCACGTCCTGACCGGCCTCATACGTATCCGGAGCGATATTGTCGAGCTGCAGGATGTTCCCCTGATAAAAAAGGTTGAAGAATCCTGACTGGTTCACCCATGCCATGGTGTTCGAACCCGCTTTCATCGATCGTGGAGGTTCCAAGAGGGAACTCTCCAGTTCGACCACCTTGCGGTCATAGTACAGATTGAAAGAGTACAAAACATCGTCGAACCAGCAAAGCAGGCTGTCTCCCAGCGCCATCCGTGTATTGTAGTAGCTCAGCAGTTTGCGTTCTCCTCCCGCGTTCACGTACAGCACTTGTCCCACCTTGAAACCTACGAGATAATCGGTGACCCAGTAATTGAAGTCGCCGGCGTTGAGCTGGAATTTACTGCTGCCGTTTGCATATACCTTGAAATCGTTCCGGTTGTCGATATAGGCGATGCAGGAGCTTCCGGACTTATAGGATTTCACCGGCAGGTATTCCAGTTTTCGGATCTCGCCGTTATCGAACGCCATCAGGTATCCGCGATAATCTGAAAAGGCGGAGATAGCTTGTCCTTGCGACGGTTCGTATTGCACGGAAAGCAGTAAAACGACTGTCAGTAACCGGATCGGAATGGTTTTCAAGTGCTGGTCAGTTGACGGAAGATGCCCTCCAGGGATTGCGACTCGCGAGAGAGTGAAAGAACAGTCAGCTGTTCGTCAACGGCGAATTTGAAGACGGCGGGTCGGATGTCCGTTCCTGCTCCGGAGGTGAGTTTCCAGATGTTGCCATCTACGATTGCTGCGCTTCGTACACCCGGAATGCCGGACAGTCTGTTGCGTTGTACCTGCCGGTCGAATTCGACGATGATGACGGCTGCATCGCCGGCTTTTGAGCGAAGAAGTGATGTGTCATCGTCTGCCACGATCTTTCCTTTGTTGATGATGATCACCCGATCGCAGACCGCTTCCACTTCCTGCATGATGTGCGTCGAAAGCAGGACGGTCTTCTCCTTGCCCAGCTGACGGATCAGCGAGCGGATCTCCGCCAGTTGGTTCGGGTCGAGTCCGGTGGTCGGTTCATCCAGAATCAGAACCTTCGGGTCGTGTATGATCGCTTGGGCGAGTCCGACACGCTGCCGGTAGCCTTTCGACAAGGCACCGATCTTCTTATGCTTTTCGGCGGATAGTCCGGTGATGCCGACCATTTCGTCTACACGTTTCATCCGATTACCTGCCAGTCGGTGCAGACCGGCGATGAATTCAAGGTATTCCCGCACATACATTTCCAGGTAAAGCGGATTGTGCTCCGGCAGGTAGCCGACCAGCTTACGGACTTCCAGCGATTCTTCGGTCACATCATGTCCGCAAACACGCACTTCGCCGGAGGACTGCGGCAGGAAGCAGGTGATGATCTTCATCATTGTGGATTTGCCGGCACCGTTGGGTCCCAAAAAACCGACGACGCGACCGGATTCCACTTCAAAGGATACCTGATCGAGGGCACGTTGGGTGCCGAAAGTCTTGGTGACGTTTTTTACGGAAATCGACATGGCGAAGCGGTGTTTTCAAAATTACTCAAATATTCCTAAAGAGGATTTCGTCGTACCTTTATCAAGTGAAGGGTATTGTGATAAAATCCACGGGCAGCCAGTACCTGGTCCTTGAAGCGGACGGTACACGCCGCCTCTGCAGGATCAGGGGGAACCTCCGCCTGAAAGGTTTCGAGGCCACTAATCCGCTGACGGTCGGTGACCGGGTGGAAGTGGAGTGGAACCCCGGTGATGATGTGGGGAATATCACGGCCATCGAGGAACGTAAGAACTATATCATCCGGCGGTCCGTCAAGCTGTCGCGTCAGGTGCAGATCCTGGCGGCCAATATCGACCGCGCCTTCGTGGTGGCTACGCCGGTCCTTCCCAAGACATCGCTTGGATTCATTGACCGCTTCCTGGCCACCGCGGAAGCATACTCCATACCCGGCGGAATCATCTGGAACAAGAGCGATTTGTACGACGAAGAGGTGATCAGTTGGGTTGATGAGGCTTGTGGACTGTATTCCGCTATCGGATATAAGGTCTTCATCGTCTCTACGGTTACCGGAGAAGGGTTGGATAAGTTACGTGAAGGATTGAAAGACAAGACGACCTTGTTAAGTGGGCACAGCGGAGTGGGTAAATCCTCGCTGATCAATGCGCTGATACCCGGTCTCGCTCTGAAGACCGCCTCTCTTTCCGCCCAGCACCTGAAAGGCACCCATACCACCACGTTCGCCGAGATGCATCCGTTGCCGTTCGGTGGACAGCTTATCGATACTCCGGGTATCCGTGAATTCGGAATCATTGATTTCGACAAGTACGAAGTATCCCATTTCTTCCCTGAGATCTTCCGGGAGTCGAAAGGATGCCGGTTCAATAATTGTCTGCACGAAGCGGAGTCGGATTGTGCCGTCAAGCGGGCGGTAGAGGACGGAAGAATCGCCATCAGCCGTTTTGAAAGTTATCTTAGTATCCTCCATGAGGAGGACCTGTTTCGCTAACTTCATCCTATGCGTTGTCTGATACAGCGGGTTTCCCGCGCCTCCGTCACGATAGATCACTTGCTCCGATCCGAAATCGGTGCCGGATTGTTGGTACTGGTCGGAATCGAGGAGGCGGATACGGAGGAAGACATCGAATGGCTGAGCGGAAAAGTATCGCGCTTGCGCATATTCCCGGATGCCGAAGGAGTCATGAATCTTTCGGTGGCCGAAGCCAACGGTGCCCTGCTGGTGGTCAGTCAATTCACCCTGCATGCTTCCACCAAGAAGGGTAACCGCCCTTCCTATATCCGCGCTGCCCGACCTGAGACTGCAGTGCCGTTGTACAAGAAGTTCATCGAACGTCTGCGTGAGGATTCGGGTTGTCGAATCGCTACCGGTGAATTCGGTGCTGATATGCAGGTGGAACTGGTCAATGACGGCCCGGTGACCATCTGGATGGATAGCAAGAACCGGGAATAGCAGTTGTCTTCTTTTTCCCCTTTTTAAGTAGAAAGTGACCTTGCACCGCTTGTCCTGCCAGGATCGCTGATTGTCCTGAAGACGGCTCCGCTTGTTCAACAGGAGTGGCGGTGGAAATGTCTGCCGGTTATCCTTGTATTCCTTAACTACTTCTCATGAAACCCGAATCCATCCTTCGAGCGGAATTGCTCTTGAAATGTCTGCGCCTTAAAGTCGACGAATCGGCAATGTCAGGTCCGAACTCCGTCAAGGCCGAATGGGCCTTACATCCTCCGGTCGTATCCGATAATAAGTCGCCGGAGACCAAGAAGCAACCGGAAACTTCAAAGCAACTGATTTGACGCGTAAAAACAGGAAGGAGCTTTCCGGTAGGAACCTGCTTTTACCTTTTGCACCTCATCCGTATCTTTAACCGATGCAGCTCAAAGAACTTCAATCCACCGTTGACGCGTGGATCCGGACACATGGTGTCCGCTATTTCAATGAATTGACGAATATGGCCGTCTTGGTCGAGGAAGTCGGCGAAGTTGCACGGATCATGGCACGCACATACGGTGAACAGTCCGCCAAGTCTTCCGATGAAGGAAAGCAATTGGCCGATGAACTGGCTGATGTGTTGTTCGTGCTGGTCTGTATCGCCAATCAGACCGGGGTGGACTTGACAGCTGCCATGGAGCAGAACCTTCGGAAAAAGACGGATCGTGATGCCTCCCGTCATAAGAATAACGAGAAACTGACCGGATAACGCGTTGAACAGATTAATCCAAGTCTTTTTCTTACCTTGTTATTGGATGCGTCTGCTACTTTCTCTGTTTGTAATTCTGGTTCAACTACGCGCTGTTGCCGCTGACAAGCAATGGACGGCTATTTCCTCGGAAGTGCCGGTGCCGGTTACTTGTCGTGTTGTCAGTCAAACGGGCGGTGAAACCGTCCTGTTCATCCGGGTCGAAGGTTTTGAGACGCGTGAAGTCGTTACTTCCCGGGGACCGGCTGTCGTGATTTCGTGTCCGGGCATGGTGCCGATGCTGAAGTCGGGTGATCCGGATCTGCCATCTGTCGTTTTCCCGCTGATTGTTCCGGAGGGAATCGAAATGAAAGCGGAGCTGATCAGTTCCGCTTTTCAGGAATTCACCCCGATCTCACTGGCTCCATCAAAAGGGAATCTTTATCGCAATCAGGATCCGGAGAAGGTTCCCTACTCGTACTCCTCCGCCTACGACCGATCATCCTATTATCCGACTGAACTCCTCGAGCTCCGCCCGCCTTTCGTTCTGCGTGACTTCACAGGACAAGCGCTCTGCTATCGCCCCTTCAGCTATGATCCGTCAGGGAAGCGACTCCGCGTCTGCGTCGCAGCAACTGTCCGTATCCGACCTGCCGACCCTAATCTAACTGCCCGTGTCCGTCTTCCGGAAAAAGTAGATGAAACGTTTGCCGGGATTTATTCTGAACGGTTCGTGAATTATTCTTCATTCGATTATTCCCCGCTGTCTGATCAGGGAAGTATGCTGATCATCGCCGAGTCTTCTTTTATCAACCAGCTAAAGCCGTTCGTCGAATGGAAGAAGCGTACCGGAATACCGACAGAGCTGGCAGACCTTAACACGATCGGACGTAGCAGCCAGGCACTCAAGTCATATGTGGCGGATTACTACAGGAGTCACGGACTGACCTTTTTATTGCTGGTTGGAGACGATTCACAGCTGCCTCCCTTCAGTTCCCCTTCCGGATACTCGGATCCTTCTTACGGTTACATCGACGGGAATGACTCCTACGCGGAGGTCATCGTAGGGCGTTTTTCGGCGAACGACAGTATGGAGTTGGCCACCCAGATCGAACGTACGCTTCGCTATGAGGGTTGCTCGGATACGGATGCGGTCTGGTTCGGGAGAGGCGTGTGCATCGCTTCTAATCAGGGGCCCGGTGACGACAACGAGTTCGATTACGAACACGCACGGAATATGCGCCAGGATCTTCTTAGCTATTCCTACTCCGTTGTCGATGAATTATACGACGGTACTCACGGTGTTGCGGATGCGCCCGGCAGTCCGGTGCCTTTCGATCTGATACAAGTGATGAACGAAGGTCGCGGAGTCGTGACTTATACGGGGCACGGAAGTTCCGCCGGCTTCCTGACCACAGGATTCGGTCTCTCCGATATCAGTGCTTTGCAGAATAAGGATCGCCTTCCGTTCATCTGGTCGGTAGCTTGTGTAAACGGAGAATTCGTCGGTGGAACGTGCCTTGCCGAGGGTTTGATGCGGGCGACCGATCCTCAAGGCGCTCCTGTCGGTGCAGTTGCGTGTCTTATGTCCACCATCAACCAGTCGTGGGATCCTCCTATGGACGGTCAGGACGAGATGGTCGATCTTCTGACGAAACAATATCCTGACAATGTCAAGCGTACGTTCGGCGGGATTTCCGTAAACGGCTGTATGCACATGAACGACCAGTACGGCGCTGCCGGTTTTGAAATCACGGATACATGGACGTGTTTCGGTGATCCGTCCCTTCGTCTTCGAACGACGGCTCCGCGCACACTTTCAATCACGCATCCGCCCTTCCTTACCGAAGGTGCTGACGGTTTAATCGGTACCTGTTCATGGGACGGTGCCTGCCTGTCACTTTTCCGAAAGGATACGCTCTTCGCCAGTGATTTTTCTGCTGCAGGCGGCTTTGGCTTCGCATTCGAAGGTCTTTTGGCCGGCGATACGCTGGAGCTCACCGCCACCGCTCTCAACGCAGTGCCGTATACGGCTCGCATCCCCGTAAGGGCGTTGAGTAGCCCAAAGGTTTCACTGTCTGTCTATCCTAATCCCGCCCGTGAGTCGGTTCGGATCGGAGGTGTCGAATTCGATCAACAGGCAGTGCTCGGATTGTACGATGCATGCGGAAGGTTGGTTTTACAATCGTCCGTCCCCGCCTCAACTGCCTACTTCGATCTTCCGCTTTCCGGTCTTCCGACCGGCTGCTATCAGCTGGTCGTATCCGCCGCGGACGTTATCAATCACTGTAAGCTGATGATCCGCTAACCGGTCATTTTCCTTTTGTCGTCCGCTTTTTTTTCTCCTGTTCGGCTTTGAAATAGTATCGTAAATCCGCGGTCAGGTAACTGCCGGATAACAGGTTGTTGAAAATACGCTCGTCACTTCCCGGATTGTAAAGCACGCTGTTCTTATAAATGTCCCCGAACGGACGGTGATACGTAGCTCCGAGGTAAACGGTGCCGGAGCCCGGAATCCGGTATTCCCAGCCGAGGTTGGCGTTCAGGGAAGGATTGAAGGAACGACGCTTGATGGCGACCTGCTCGCTGCGTTCGCTTTTCGTGGCAACACTGCTCGCGTATGCGTCAATCCCGGCACCCAGTGATGCGTTCATATAAACCTGCTCTCCCAGTCGTACGAAGGCCAGCAAGCTGATAGGCACTTCGTAGCCGATCAGCCGGAATCGGTCCTCGAACGAATAGGTCGTATCCGTGATCCGGTACGTGTAATTCCGCTTTGTGTAATTGATACCGGTTTCCATGGAGAGCAGTTCCGAAAGTCCTTTGCGGACCACCATGCCGCCGCTGAAACCGCTCCGTAGTCCTAACGAGAAATCGACGCCTCCCGATGAGGTGTTGTCTTCACCGGTTCCCAGGAATTCGACCGGGAATATGGGCCGAAGACAGAGACCGATACTTGTACTACGTGGCTGCGCTGCAGCAACGGAACAGGTGAGTATGAAGAATGAGGCGAAAAAACGGATCCGTGGACGGAACAGTCGCATTACGGATGAGGAAATCAGTCGAGGTAACGGAGCTTATCCAGGAAAGCCATCAGTGCCGACCAGTTCTTCTCGTTGCCCGGGTAATCCGACCAGAGAATCTTGGCGCCGTGGTCCTGTTCACCCTGGCTTACATAAACCGACTTGAGCACGGAGTTCACACTTTCCATCAGATTACGCGCTGTAGGTGCCTGTGAAGCGGAGGTGAACATCATAACCGGTTTTGCCATGCCTTGGATGGCTTTTTCGGTGAACTGATTATCAGAAAAATATTCGCCCGGGCTGAATGCGATGGCCGCGTAGACATGGTCATTCTCATTGGCGATCTTGAGGCCCAGTGAAGCAGAGTAGGAGCTGCCGATTATGATGACAGGTTTCTGATAACGCTCATAGAGCCAGTTGACTGCAGATACGATGTCCTGTTCGGCATCTTCGTAAATCGGTTCCAGCCCGCGCTCCATGGCATCGACGGCGGTCAGGTTGACCACTCCGTTCACCTCTTCACCGACCCGCTGGTCGACTGCCAGGCAGTTGAATCCGAATTTGTTCAGCCGCAGCGCGACTTCCTTATATTCCCCACGGCTGTAGCGGTTCTGATGGCAGAGCAGAATGACAGGTAGGTTGTCACCAATCGGATACCATTCCGCGCTGACTGTCACGCCATCGGGTGCTGAGAAAGTGATGGTCAGCTGCGCAGGGGAAGTTCCCGGAAGCAGGGTCCCGAGTAATATTAGGAAGGCAAATAAGGTCCGTTTCATCGGGTTGGCCTTGTTAGGAACGCTAATGTAGTCAAATTCGGCTGGAATGATCAGTCACGGTCCTGTCATTTGCACAATCTGTGAACGGCTGTTTGTTCAATATCGGGACGGATTCAAAATGTCCGACCACCCAATAATGTGTCCGATGCTCCGTTCAAGTAACAAGAGTCTGTTAGCAAGTGCCACTCCGATGGCACTTTTGACGGTCGCCAACGGCTAATTTTGAAAGCTACCAATACTCAAAGCGTCTATGATATCAGGAATCCTGCTTCAGATCACCCAAACCACCGAATCGGTAGGGGCAATGGCCCCGGCTCAGGAACAGTCCATCAGCCTGTGGGAGATGGCCGAGAAAGGCGGTCCGATCCTGATTCCGATCGCCATCCTATCGATGGCAGCGCTTTATATCTTTTTCGAGCGCTATTTCACCATCAAACGGTCCTCGAAGATCGATACTAACTTCATGAACCAGATCAAGGACCATGTCCATCAGGGGAATATCGATGCGGCGAAATCATTGTGCCGTAATACGAAGACGCCGGTCGCACGTATGGTGGAGAAAGGCTTGATGCGTCTTGGTAAACCCGTAAAGGAAATCGAAGGCGCCATTGAGAATGTGGGTAAACTGGAAGTATATAAGATGGAAAAGAACCTTAACATCCTCGGTTCCATTTCCGGAATCGCTCCGATGTTCGGCTTCCTCGGTACTATTTTCGGTGTCATCAAGATCTTTTACCAGATTGCTCTTCAGAACAGCCTGGAGATCAATACGATTTCAGGCGGTCTTTATGTGAAAATGATTTCTAGTGCAGCCGGTCTGTTGGTGGGAATGATCTCTTACGCGGCCTTCCATTACCTTCAGCATATGATCGACCGCGTCGTGAACAAGATGGAAATCAATGCGGTCGAATTCATCGACCTGCTGGAGGAGCCGGTGAAGGGCTGATTCAATAACGAAAAAGTAAATCCCATGAACCTCCGCAGAAAGAAGAACCATTTCGGTGAAGTCTATTCGGCTTCACTGAATGACATCATGTTCTTCCTGCTTCTATTCTTCCTGATCACCTCCACGTTGGCTACGCCGAACGTGCTGAAGTTGCTGCTGCCCTCCTCAAAGAGCAGTTCGCAGTCCATCAAACACCCGATGACGATCCTCGTGACAGCGGATCTTCAGTACGCCATCAACAACACACCGGTTCCTGCCGATCAATTGGAGGCAGCCATCAAAGCGGCTATCCAGGACCAGCCGGATCCAACCGCCTTGCTCAAGGTCGACAAGACCGTTCAGGTACAAAATCTGGTCGATCTCCTCGACATCGGAAATCGTTTGAAGATAAAGATGGTGCTGGCCACCCAGACCTCCAAGCAATAAATCATGGACGCCCGGATACGATCGCGTTCCCTCTTCCTTTCCATCCTGATTCACGCGGCAATCGTCATGGCTTTGCTGTTCCTCGTCATGACCACTCCCAATCCTCCCTTTCCCGAAATGGGCGGCGGCGGCGGAGTACTCGTGAATATCGGATATGTCGACGAGTCGGTCGGACAAGAGCAACCGATGTCTGAAACCGTTACCGACCAGCCGACACCAGAGAGTGCTGTTTCAGCTCCGGCTGATGAGCAAAAAGTGGCGACGCAGGATATCGAAGAGGCGCCGATCGTCAACCCGAAAAAGGATTCCGGAAAACCAACCAAACCGGTAAAGACGAATGTCAAACCTGTAACTACCCCGAAGAAACCCGTAGAACAACCGCGAACGGTCGATCCCCGCTCCCTCTATCAGGGCAAGACGACCGCGTCCAATTCCCAAGGAACCGGTGCCAAAGGCACCGGCGATCAGGGCGACAGGAACGGTGATCCCAATTCATTGTATCAGGGTAAAGGCGGCGAAGGAGGAGGAACTGGCAAGGGTAGCGGTACTGGAACCGGCGATGGCGAAGGTCCTGGTGTCGGCACCGGTAAAGGCGGCGGAGTTTCCTTTTCCCTGAACGGCCGTAAATGGGTCCGTACGCCGGTGATATCGGATCGTAGTCAGGAGACCGGAAAGGTCGTGGTCGATATAACGGTCGATCAGGCGGGTAATGTGGTTTCCGCGATTCCCGGCGGAAGGGGATCGACAACGACCAGCGGCTATCTGTTCCGACTTGCCAAGGAGGCGGCCCTGAAGGCTAAATTCAATCCAAGTCCCGAAGGCGCGGACGTGCAAAAAGGCACCATCACCTTTATCTTTGTCGTGCAGTGACCCTTGCGGCAGCCGTATGCCGTGTCGCTTTTTCCCGTGCAGTACCAAGACGTCCTCGTTTACCTGTATGAACAATTGCCGATGTTCCATCGCATCGGCCCTGCTGCTTACAAAGCGGATTTGAGTAATACCCATCGGCTGATGGACCTGCTGGGTCATCCGGAGAATGCGTTCAAATCCATTCATGTCGCCGGGACTAACGGCAAAGGTTCGACCAGTCACATGTTGGCGGCAATTCTGCAGGAATCCGGATACAAGACCGGCTTGTACACTTCGCCGCACCTACTTGATTTCCGAGAACGGATCAGGATCAACGGTGAAATGATTTCGCGCGAGGCAGTACAGGATTTCGTAGTGAAGCACCGAGCCGACTTCGATGCGGTCGCTCCGTCTTTCTTCGAGTGGACAGTCGCGCTTGCGTTCGACCATTTCCGGCGAGAAGCGGTCGATATTGCGGTCATTGAAACCGGGCTTGGCGGACGATTGGATTCTACCAATGTCATCACTCCCCTCGTGTCGGTCATCACCAATATCGGCTGGGATCACGCCAGCCTGCTTGGTGATACGCTGGAGAAGATCGCAGGGGAGAAGGCTGGCATCATCAAGAGCGATATTCCTGTCATCGTCGGAGAGCGGAATGAAGCGACTTCGCACGTGTTTTCAAAAAAAGCAACCTCCGTTTCTGCTCCGATCACCTTCGCGTCCGATGTGTTTCAGGTGGAGTGCATCCGTCGCGAGTGCGACCGACAGCTGTTACGTGTGCTTTCATCCGGTCGCCCGACAGGACTGGAAGTTGAACTTGATCTGCCCGCTGCATATCAGCAAAAGAATGTCGCCACAGTACTGGCTGCAGTAAACGAATTGAGCAAGGCTGGCTGGTCGATCAGTGATGCTTCCGTCAAGCGCGCATTATCCGGGGTCCGACCCAGGACAGGGCTGATGGGTCGATGGCAAAAACTGTCCGACACTCCGCTGACCCTTTGCGATGTGGGTCATAATGAAGACGGTATCCGTGAAGTAGTATCGCAATTAAAGGCGACCTCCTTCCGGAAGCTCCATTTCGTATTGGGAATGGTCAAAGACAAGGACGTGCATTCGGTGTTGCGCCTGTTGCCTGTCGATGCTGTCTATTATTTCTCTCAGCCGGGATTGCCGCGCGCCTTGCCTGTCCATGAGTTGGCAGAAGCAGCGGTAGGGTGCGGAATAAGGGGGGCGGCTTTCCAAACCGTCCGGGATGCGGTTGAAGCAGCACGTCATGCTGCCGGAGAGGATGACCTCGTCTTCATCGGCGGCAGCACGTTCGTTGTTGCGGAGGCAGTGGGACTCTTTGTCTAGAAAGTTATCTTGGCGACATAGTATTCACCTTGACGCAGTGCCGGCAGCAACAATGTATGCTCATCGACCTGGCGTGCAGCACGTGCGATGACGGAGATGCGTTCCGATTCTTGGAAGAGGACGTCTGTTTGTAAGGCGCCTGTGCCATCTAGCCGCGTTATCATCACGGAAGATCTCCGGTCGATGTATTTATTGAAGACTGTAAAGATCTTTCCTCCGCTGATCATGCTACAATAGGAGCTTTCGTTTCCGTTATCATCCATGGAATTCTGTTCTTTCTGGATGAGTCGGTTCCACAGCATGCCTCCGTCCGGATTGATGGAGGCCAACAGGATATTCCCGTAGCGGTAGTACGTGTGAGTGATTACCGTCTGCGTATAGTAGTCCCAGAAAGTCCTTGTAGTTTCTACGTATGATTCGGCGATGATCGCAGCACCTCCGTCTTTACGAAGTATCAAACGGTCTACGTAATAATTGAAGAGTTCCTTCTTCTTCGGATCGCCGCGATCGGAAATGGCTTTCGTCAACAGATCGTTTGTGAACGGCGCCCAGTAAACGTTGGAATAGGAAAGGCTGTCGGCGGTCATCCCGCAGTAGAAAACGCCGGCTGATGCCAGCATCCCGATTTCTGAATAGAGCCCGGCAACGACGATCTTACGGTTTATTGCATCGACCGCTATGGAGACGTTAGTCAGGAATTTGTTCTCCAGTCGGATTTCACGGTTCAGCTGCCGGTCCGAAGCTGGGTCGTATCCTGTCAGCAGGAAATAGCTTTCTCCCGGTTCTTTTACACGTTTGTCGGTCTGGTATTGTACGCCGAGCAGATAGAACGAGCCTTCGTTGGTTATAACGAACTCCGTCGGCGAAAAACGTCGGATCGGCGATGCTATCGTCCATTCCCTTTTGTATTGACGCTGGAAAGCGCTGTCAAGCACAATGACGGATATAAGCTGTGACAGTTCATTCTCCGTGGATCTTCTGTAGCAGAGTGCGATTTTTGATCCGTCTTTGGAAAAGGTCACAGAAGGTCTGCGTTCGCTGTCGAAGCGTGCATCCGGAAACTCCTCGATGAGGACCGGGGTGCCGATGAACTTACCGTCCGAACCGATGAACTGCGCACGGATTTCGTACCCGCTGCCGGTTGTCCGGTCGCTGTAGCTGGTCACCAGCACTTTTCCGTCGAGCAGCTGTACATCCAGTATCTTGGAATCTGCAATGACAGGTACGATTTCCACCTCCCATTGTTCGATCAATGCTTCTGACAATGCAATGAGAAGGAATCTTCTGGTGCGACCGGAAGGAATACCTTCCTCGTCGAAGTCTATGTTAGACCTCAGGATGTAGTAGCCGTTATCATAGGTGCCAAGGATCTTCAATGAAGGGAAACGGCCGTTATCCGGTAATTCTTTGGACCAGTTGATCTCGTAACCCCGTACGTAGAGGACTGAGATCATGAAGGCGAGGGTAAGGAAAGTGCGGCGAATCATGGACCGGGGGCTGCCGACAAAGGTAAGCAGCAAGTTCGAGTCCGTCACTGA
>JBJOMA010000313.1:0-3910 GCA_046052625.1 Bacteroidota bacterium | reverse complement strand
TTCTCGACCGTGCCGAGAAAAATCTTTTCGATATCGCTCAGGGTAATATCCGTCGGAATTTCCAGGACATGCGTGACATGGTCAGTACCGTCACGAAGCAGGTGGAAGCAGCCCGGCTTCACGGTACCGGCGTCACCGGCGTCGAAAGCGGATTCACTGCTTTGGACCGCGTGACCTCGGGTTGGCAGAAATCGGACCTGGTCATCCTGGCTGCGCGTCCCGGTATGGGTAAGACCGCTTTCGTCCTTTCTCTGGCGCGTAACGCCACCATCGAATTCAACAAGCCCATCGCCCTGTTCTCGCTCGAAATGGCCGCAGACCAGTTGGTGAAGCGGATGGTTTCATCCGAGACCGGAATCTCTTCCGAAAAACTTCGTAAGGGCACGCTCGATGAGGTGGAGTGGCAGAAGCTCGTTTCCCAGACCGGAAAACTGTCGCAGGCACCGCTCTACATCGACGATACACCTGCACTTTCCGTGTTCGAGTTCCGCTCCCGCTGTCGCCGGCTGAAAGCCATGCACGACATTCAGATGGTGATTGTCGACTATCTCCAGCTGATGCGTGCCGATCTGGACAATAAGAGCGGCAACCGTGAACAGGAGATCAGCACGATCTCCCGCTCGTTGAAAGCGGTTGCCAAAGAGTTGAATGTCCCTATCATCGCACTTTCCCAGTTGAGTCGTCAGGTGGAGACCCGCGGCGGTTCCAAACGTCCTCAGCTCAGTGACCTGCGTGAATCCGGGGCCATCGAACAGGATGCCGACATGGTATTGTTCATCTACCGACCCGAGTATTACGGAATGGAGTTCGACGAGGACAACAATCCGACCCGTGGTGTAGCGGAGGTGATCATCGCCAAGCACCGGAACGGCGCGTTGGATACGGTGAAATTGAAATTCATCGATCACCTCGCCAAATTCACCGATCTTGATTTTTCAGAAATGTCAGCCGGTGAGCCGATCGGTGGCGGAAGCGTTACCGATTATCAGAGCAACCGCATCATCGTCAGTTCACGGATGAACGACATGTCGGACGACTCACCCTTCTGATTACTGCGTACTGTCCGGCGCTTCTTCCTGAAGCTGGCGTTCGTAGAACGAGAAGTAACCGCCTCTCTTAGCCATCAGTTCCGCGTGCGTACCTGATTCAGCGACCGCACCGTTTTCCAAGAGTAGAATACGCTCTGCGTTCTTCAGGGTGGACACGCGGTGACTGATCATCACTACCGTACGGTCTTTCCCGGCAGCCTTGAGGTTTTTCAATATCTGTTCTTCGGTGGCGGTATCCACCGCACTGAGGCAGTCGTCCAGCACCAAAATCCTTGGTTCACGGATCAGCGCCCGTGCGATGGATACCCGCTGCTTTTGTCCTCCGGAAAGCGTGATGCCACGTTCACCCAGCATAGTCCCATAGCCTGAAGGGAATTCACGGATGTTATCGTCTACGGCGGAGGCAATGGCAGCAACTCTTATCCGCTGCTCATCCGGCTGACCGTGAGTACCGAAAGCGATATTGTTGGCGATCGTATCACTGAAAAGGAATCCGTCCTGCGGCACATACCCGATGATCTCACGAAGCTGTTGTAGCGGAATACTCCGGATCGGATGGCCGTCGATGAGGATTTCGCCCTCAGTTACATCATACATGCGGAGTAGCAGCTGTGCAATCGTACTTTTTCCGGAGCCGGTACGTCCGAGAATGGCCAGGGATCCACCGGCAGGAATATGAAAACTAACATGGTCCAGCGCCCGTATCCCGGTGTCCGGGTAAGTGAAACTGACGTTCCGGAATTCGATGGCTCCCGAAAGGGGGACCGGCTGATCGGATTCCGAAACGATTTCCGGTTCAAGATGCAGGAATTCGTTGATCCGCTGCTGTGAAGCGGCGGCTCGCTGGATGATAGCCGTTACCCAGCCCAGAGAAGCCACCGGCCAAGTCAGCATGTTTACGTATAGTATGAACTCTGCGATGTTTCCGGTGGTGGCGCGTCCGGCCATCACCTCCTTTCCGCCGACGTAAATCGTCAATACCGTACTCACACCGACCAGCAGGAGCATCAGCGGATAGAAGAGCGCATTGACACGCACGAGTCCCATGTTCAAGTCCAGGTAGTCGTGCCCTTCCTGAGCAAATCGTCTGGTGAATTCCTCTTCTTTTGAAAATGCTTTCAGGATCCTAATACCGCTGAAAGCCTCTTGCACAAACGTGCTGAGCCGGCTTTGCTGTTCCTGTACCGCCTCGCTCTTCCGGTTCATCACGGCGCTCACATAGTAAATCGAAAGCGAGAGGAGCGGGAGGGGAGCCAGCACGTAAAGGGTGAGGGTGGGATTCACCCGGATCATGCTCACAGTGATCAGCACGAAAAGCACTATCAGGTTGATCGAGTACATGACGGCTGGTCCTATGTACATGCGGACTCGCCCCACATCCTCCGATATCCGGTTCATCAGGTCGCCGGTGTTGTTTCGTCGGTAGAAGGCAAGATTCAGTCGCTGATACTGTTCGTATATCTCGTTCTTGAGATCGTACTCGATCCGGCGCGACATGACAATGATGGTCTGCCGCATCAGGAACATCAGGATGCCCCGCAGCAAAGCCACACCGATGATCAGCAGGAAGAACCGGAACACCTTGTTGGCGATCAGTTCGACTCCTGCTGTTCCGGAGGCTTCCGGTTTTTTCAGAAAAGCGATTACCTCGTCCAGCGATTCCCGGACGACCTGCGCCGGATAAATGGCTCCGAAATTCTGCAGGACCACGAAAAGTATGCCCAAAATGAGAAGGCCCCGGTACTTGGCGAAATACTTGTTTAAGTGGGCTAACGATCTCATTATCAGTCAGAACAATGGTTTGGCGGCATCGAAAATTAAGAGTAACTTTGCGCCGCCTTAAAAATCAGCAAGGCAAAGGTAATCAACACCGCTCCTATGTTAGAAGTCAAAGATGTAAAGGAAACGAAAACCGGATTCGAAGGGGTCTTCTCTCATCCCTCTTTCGCTGATCACGAGCAGGTCGTTTTCTGCTACGATAAAGCCACAGGTCTGAAGGCCATCATTGCCATTCACGATACCACGCTTGGACCAGCTTTGGGCGGAACCCGTATGTGGAATTATTCTTCTGAAAACGAGGCTATTAATGACGTTCTACGCCTTTCCCGTGGAATGACCTACAAGGCCGCCATCAGCGGTTTAGGTCTAGGGGGCGGTAAAGCGGTCATAATCGGCGATTCCAAGACACAGAAAACCCCGGAGCTTTTCCGTCGTTATGGACGCTTCGTAGAAACCTTGGCAGGTCGTTACATCACCGCGGAGGATGTCGGTACCAGCACCACTGACATGGTCAGCGTACGAGAAGCCACCCGACACGTGACCGGCCTTCCTGAGAACCTCGGCGGCGGCGGCGATCCTTCACCGGTTACCGCTTTCGGTGTCTTCATGGGAATGAAAGCCACTGCACTGGAGCAATGGGGCAATGACAACCTTAAAGGCAAAAAGGTGGTCGTGCAGGGCGTGGGTCATGTCGGACAGAATCTGGTCCGTATGCTGACGGAAGAGGGGGCCACTGTTTACATTTCCGATATCCACCAGGATCATCTGGTTGCGATGGAAAAACAGTATGGCGCCACCCGTGTCGCACCGGATTCCGTCTACGATCTTGATGTCGATGTCTATGCCCCCTGCGCATTGGGTGCTACCTTGAACACGGATAATATCGCGCGTCTTCGTTGCTCCATTATTGCGGGTGCCGCTAACAACCAGCTGGCTGACGAAATACTTCATAGCCAGCAGTTGAAGGACAAAGGCATTCTCCTTGCGCCTGATTTCCTGATCAATGCAGGAGGTCTTATCAATGTCTATTCGGAACTTCAGGGTTACGACCGCGAAAAGGCATTGGGACAGGCCCGTAAGAT
>JBJOMA010000312.1:0-7128 GCA_046052625.1 Bacteroidota bacterium | reverse complement strand
TGTCCACATAAAGAACCTGCGCAAGAAACTCTCCCAGTACGGCAACTCCGACTTCATCGAAACGGTACGCGGCATCGGTTACCGGCTGAACATGCATTGATCCACACATGCGCCTGCAAGGAAAACTGGTCCTCTACAATGCCGTCTCCAAGGCGGTCATCCTTTCCGCGATCGCGGTGATCATCCCGTTGCTGATCCAGAAAATCGTCTATAATCATCTCGACAAACGGCTTAGCGCCCGCCACGAGAAAATGATGCGGATGGTGCGGATCGGAGGACTCAATGAGATCACTCTTGACCAGGACTGCAGTTTCGATTCACAGAACATCTTTAAAGAGGAATTCGTCAGCATCTCACCCCTTGCCACATTACCGGAGGATATCGACCGCACTGCGATCGCCAACATGGAACGTGTGGTCGACAACGAACTGATACGTCACCGTGTGCTCACGGGCGCATTCGTGTACGACAATCAGATCTACCGGATTGTATTCGGGGAAGGTCTTTCATCGGCTGAAGCCTTAGGGTCCGCTATACGTAATTTCATCCTTAAACTGATGTTGGTGGTGGTCCTATTGACCATCTTTTTCGACCTGGGATTCGCGCAGTTCCTTCTCAAACCCTTCAACCGGATCGTCAACGAAAAACTCAAGGCGTTCCGTTATCCCACCGGGCAGACGACCGCTCCTGTGCGGACAAACACGTACGAATTCGCCTATCTGGACCGTTCCATAAGTGAAATGATGACACGCGTCCAGGAAGCCTTCCAAAAAGAACGTGAATTCATAACGAACGTTTCGCATGAGCTGCTGACCCCCATTTCCATTTTGCAAAATCGGGTTGAAAATATGATCAACGATCCGCAACTGCCGGATGAAGCCGTAAATAAACTTGCCGAGACACAGAAGACCTTGTCACGCCTCTCAAGGGTGGTTAAAGCGCTTCTGTACATCTCTAGAATCGAAAATGAACAATATATCCGAAACGAAACCGCTGAAATAGACAAGGTGGTGAAGGACGTATTGGATGAAGTAGATGTATTGATACAGGACAAAGGACTTGAGCTTGTGGCAAGCGGAATAGAACCGTTCTGTTTTTCACCGGCCAACCTCTCGCTTCTGCATACGCTGGTATTCAATCTGGTTTCCAATGCCATCAAATACAACCGCCCAGGCGGGAGGATCACGATTTCCGGCCAACGTCTGGTCGATGGTTACGTACTGAAGATCGCCGACAGCGGCATCGGCATTCCTGAAGAACAAGTGTCACATATCTTCGACCGGTTCAAGCGGGTGCATCCGGAGACGGAACTTGGATACGGATTGGGACTTCCGATCGTGCAATCGATTGCTGCTTTTCACGGAATTACGATCGATGTCGCCAGCCGGGAAGGTTCAGGAACGACCTTTAGTCTTCTTTTCAGAAACGGTACGGTGTGAACTTTTCTGCATACCTCCTTTAGCGACTTTGCGCCTGCCACTTTGCGACTTCTTTTCCTGAAGGAGAAAATAATTGCAGAGCTGACTGATTCCACACTGACTGCATTTGGGTGACCGGGCCAGGCAAACATATCTGCCATGGAGTATCAACCAATGATGCGCCATCGCCACGTCCTTCTCAGGAATGTACTTTATCAACTGACGTTCCGTCTGAAGCGGATTGCGTGCGCGCACCGTAAGACCGATCCGGGCGGACACCCTGAATACATGCGTATCAACGGCCATCGCAGGCAAGTTGTAAACGACAGAAGCTACCACATTGGCCGTCTTTCGACCCACCCCCGGCAGCTTCTGCAAGTCATCTACGTTGGCAGGAACCGTTCCACTGAACTCATCAACAAGCATACGGGCCATTCCTGCCAGGTGTCTCGCCTTGTTATTGGGGTAACTTATGCTGCGTATCAACGGAAAAATCTCTTCCGGTGTGGCTTTTGCCAGATCATGGACCGTCGGATAACAGCGGAACAGTTCCGGTGTAGTCATGTTCACACGTTTATCGGTACACTGTGCCGAGAGGATGACCGCCACAATCAATTCATACGGGTCGGCGTACATCAGCTCTGTTTCAGCGACAGGTTGTTCCTTTCGGAAATAGTCCAATACCCCCTCGAAACGCTCTTTACGGGTCATAGTGCAAAGATAATGCGGTTACTGACCTTGAAGCACTTCTTGTTCACCCCGAATCGAACTCCTTTCACCCAAATATATTGAGCCCGGCAACCGCCGTTCGTATCTTGAAATCGTTAAAACAACACAGCGCCTATGAAGTAAAGAAAATCGAAAAATCAGGCTAGAGAGAAAAAAAACAGCGGGGCCACCCCGCTGTTTTTGTTTTCATACCGTTCCGGTTGGACAAGGTTGCCAGACTCAGGCAAACGAAAGGATCCGATCCACCACCGCGTCAGAGGGTTCTAATAGCGGCAGTCGAAGTCCGTCGAGTCGCTGTACGAGTTCCGCGTATTCGGAAACCCGTTCCGGATCACTGTCGATGCTCCGCTGGATGCGGTCGCAATCGCGCATTCCGCATTCGTTGTAGTAATAAAGGAGCCAGTCTTGTTGTTGAGTAGTAGTTACATCCATGCAGGAAGCTGTTTTAGTTTTTGATTGTTACCATGTGAAAACGAAAGCCTGGAGGAAATATTTCCTCCAGGCCGTATTTTTCATTCCCTAGCCCTTTCAGGGGTTTTTGCGACCATATCACGCATTTTCAATACGGCATAGTGCATCCGCCCGAGGGCTGTATTTATATTGATATCCAGCATTTTGGCTATCTCTTTAAAGGAGAGTCCGGCATAGTGACGAAGAATGACGATTTCGCGCTGCTCTGGAGGCAGCCGATCGATCAGCGAACGCACAAAGGCTATTTTCTCATTGTAGACGATCTGCTCGGCGGCATTACGTCCCTGACCGGGCAGTACATCGAAAACACTGTACTCTTCACTGTCGTACTGCATCGGCATGAGCTTTTCCTTGCGAAAATGGTCGATGACCAAGTTGTGGGCGATCCTAAGCGCCCATGGCAGGAATTTACCCTGATCGTTATAGGCATCCCGACGCAGACAGGAAATGATCTTAATGAAGGTCTCCTGAAAAAGATCTTCGGCCAACTCCCGCTTCCGGACAAGGAAGTAGATGGAGGAGAAAATCCTGCTCTTGTAACGATTGACTAACTCGGAGATGGCGACTTGGTCGCCCTGCTGATAAAGACGCACCAGCGCTTTATCATCCAACTGATGATGATTGACCATGGACATAGATCTGACTTTAGAGGATTGTGATACAATTCTTAAAGTAGATTTAGCCTATGGGTGCTCCTTTTTTTAAAGTGTTGGAATTGCCTGTCCGGCACGAACTATAATCAAATATAATCAATGGAAACCGCCAAAGCAAATAAAGTTGAGGCCTGTTCACCTTAAGTACAAATTTAGCTTGTCATGTGTCACAGCAGGTACAAATGGCTCCATCAGCGAAAAGAGCTGAAATAACCGAAAATCCATTCTGCAAGTGCCCCTTTTAGCCTGGAATCTTTCAGAACCGATTAACCCGTAAATCGTCCGCAACTCCATTTAACGGGCTTTTAGCTACCTTCGCAAGTCCGAAATTCATGGGAAAGAAAACAGTATCCGGGGATCCTGCAGCCATTCGTATCAAAGGTGCGAGGGTCCATAACCTGAAAAATATCGACGTTGATATCCCGCGCAACCGGCTGGTAGTCATCACCGGCTTGTCCGGTTCGGGTAAATCATCCCTTGCCTTCGATACTTTGTATGCGGAAGGACAGCGACGCTATGTCGAAAGCCTTTCCTCCTACGCCCGACAATTCATGGGCCGGATGGACAAGCCGGATGTGGATTACATCCACGGCATCTCCCCTGCCATCGCCATCGAACAGAAGGTCAATACCCGCAATCCGCGTTCTACGGTTGGCACTTCGACGGAGATTTACGACTACTTGAAGCTACTTTTCGCGCGTATAGGCAAGACACTCTCGCCGGTATCCGGACAAGAGGTGAAACGTCACAGTGTCGATGACGTGATCGATTTCCTGTACAGATTCCCTGCCGGTACACGTATACAACTTTTTTCGCCCCTCTTCCTTCACCCCGGCCGATCCCTTCCGGAAGACCTGAATGTGCTGCTGCAAAAAGGGTTTACCCGCGTGCGCGTTAACGAGGAAGTACATAAGATCGAAGACCTGCTGAATGATTCATCAGCCAAAATGCTTGATGGGATCGCGGGAACCTTAGGTATCGTTTCCAAGCCGGTCATCAAGAAAAAATCCGCGGCCAAGACAAAAGCTTCTGTTCCAGCAGCTGAACTGCACGAACCGGTACGACAGGATGTCATCCGCATCCTGATTGACCGATTCTCTGTCGAACCAGGCGACGATTCGAACCGTTCAAGGATCGCCGATTCCGTACAGACCGCTTTTTTCGAAGGGCACGGGGAATGTCTGGTGGAAGTCCTCGCGGAAGAAGCTCCCTCCCGCCTGATCACATTCAACAACCGATTTGAGCTGGACGGTATTACCTTCGAAGAGCCCAGTACACAACTTTTCAGCTTCAACAATCCCTATGGCGCCTGTAAGCGATGCGAAGGCTTCGGCTCCATCATCGGTATCGACGAAGACCTGGTGATTCCGGATAAAAGTCTTTCCGTCTACGACCAAGCCATCGTATGCTGGCGCGGTGAAAAAATGAAGGAATGGAATGAACAGCTCATCCGCAACGCCTACAAATTCGATTTCCCAGTTCACCGTCCCATACACGACCTGACAAAGGAAGAGCGTGAACTGCTATGGTCCGGAAATAAATTCTTCAAAGGCATCAACCGCTTTTTCGAATGGGTCGAAGGACAACAATACAAGATCCAGTACCGCGTCATGCTTTCCCGCTACCGGGGCCGTACCACTTGTCCGGATTGTCGGGGCACCCGTTTACGGCCCGACGCGAATTATGTGAACGTCGCAGGACGATCGATAACGGATATCGTTCTGGCACCCGTTTCTGAATCGCTGCAGTTCTTCCAGGACCTTCCCTTAAGCAACCACGACCGGACCGTAGCCAAACGCATACTCGTTGAAATTCGGAACCGGCTGCAGTTCCTTTGTGATGTCGGTCTGGGGTATCTTACTTTGAACCGGCTTTCCAATACACTTTCCGGCGGCGAGTCACAGCGCATCAATCTGGCGACCTCCTTGGGCAGTAGTCTGGTCGGATCGATGTATATCCTCGACGAACCTTCTATCGGACTGCATCCTCGCGATACACAACGACTGATAGGCGTCCTCAAATCCTTACGGGACCTCGGCAACACATTGGTCGTGGTCGAACATGACGAGGAGATCATGAGGTCCTCCGACCAATTGATCGATATCGGCCCGGATGCCGGGCGGCTGGGGGGCGAACTGGTTTATCAAGGCCCCTTCGATTCTATTGCTAGTGAAAGCAAGAGTTATACGGGGAAATATCTTTCCGGTGCGGAAAAGATCCCATTACCTTATCGTCGGCGGAGTTGGTCGCACCACATCCGACTGGAAGGTGTACGTGAGAACAACCTGAAGAACCTGGACGTGAAATTTCCGCTGGGAGTGATGACCGTGGTTACCGGTGTCTCCGGAAGCGGAAAGACTTCGCTGGTTAAAAACGTTCTCTACCCTGCACTCCGAAAACTGCACGGCCAGATGGCGGAGCGGACCGGGGCTTTCGACAAGCTTTCCGGCCAGTATAACAAAGTCACAGCCGTAGAGTTCGTCGACCAGAATCCCATCGGAAAATCCTCACGCTCCAATCCGGTGACCTATGTGAAGGCCTATGACGAAATCAGGGCGCTATTCGCTGACCAACCGGCATCGAGAGGTCGTAAATACAAACCTTCGCATTTCTCTTTTAATGTGGAAGGCGGACGCTGCGAGGTCTGTGAAGGAGAAGGCACAGTCACGATCGAGATGCAGTTCATGGCGGATATCCATCTCATTTGCGAGACCTGCAGCGGAAAACGCTTCAAGCAGGAGGTATTGGATGTGGCCTATAAAGGGAAGAATATCGCGGATGTGCTGGATCTGACGGTCGATGAAGCGATCGGTTTCTTCGGCGCTTCGACCAAAACCACGGGCAACGAGTCGCGGATAGTCAATAAGCTCAAACCGCTGCAGGATGTCGGGCTCGGTTATGTTAAACTCGGTCAATCCTCCATCACGCTCAGTGGCGGAGAGGCACAGCGGATCAAGCTTGCCTCGTTCCTTGGGAAAGGGAACGCGCATGAACATACGCTGTTCATTTTCGATGAGCCTACCACAGGACTCCATTTCCATGACATACGAAAGCTGCTGAACTCATTGGACATGCTATTGAACCAGGGCAACACCTTGATCATCATCGAACATAATACGGAAGTGATAAAGTGTGCCGACTGGGTCATCGACATCGGTCCGGAGGGCGGAGATAAAGGCGGACATATCGTTTTCGAAGGAACTCCGGAGAATCTTGCGAAATGCAATACCTCTCATACCGGAAATTACCTGGCCGAGAAACTCAAGTAAGATTAAAGGGGGCTGACAACCGGTCAATTCCTGACCATCCGAATTGGCGGTGAAAGGCTCAGACCGTTTTCATCGCACAAGACTACGCTGTATACACCTTCAGCCAGCATTGACAGGTCCAATGTCTGGACATTCCATCCGGGACGTGCCTCTGCCTGACGTGAAAACACCAGGCGTCCTGCCATGTCGTGCAACAAAAATCGACCGGTGAAGAAACGGTCCGATCCGAATTCGACTTGTAGTGATCCGTTTGTGGGATTAGGGAATAGTGATATCGTAGTTCCATTTACGGACCCGCGGCCGATGCGGATCACTTCCGACCGGCTGGAAGTACCGTCAAAATCCGTCTGCTCCAGCTGGTAATAAGCAGCAGCACCTGATGGCGGATGACGGTCGATGTGCCGGTAATCAATATTCATGGAAGAGTTTCCGGCTCCCTGCACCGTTGTAATCGGTTCAAATACGGTGCCGTCATGCGAGCGGTACAGCGTGAAATAGTCGTTGTTGATCTCGGTGGCAGTCGTCCATTCCAGGACATTGACTGATCCTTCGGCATAACCGTCGAAACGTAGCAGTTCGATCGGAAGT
>JBJOMA010000311.1:0-7232 GCA_046052625.1 Bacteroidota bacterium | reverse complement strand
GTCGACAGTCCATTCCTTACCGACCAATTCGAATTTCTTTATCTGCTCGAACTGACTGAATGTGCGGTTGATCTCCTCGACTTCCGCAGCGATCCGGGCCACCGCTTCGGGCTTACGGGCCATTTCGGCATCCGAGGAGTATGGAATTCCGGACTCCTCGCACCATCTCCGAAGGTGCGCAAAGGAGGGCACGATCAGGGCCCCGGGAAATTTCCGGTTCTCGCCCACGACCATCACCTGTTCGATGAACGGAGATTCCTTGAGCCTGTTCTCCAGTACTTGGGGAGCAATGTATTTGCCGCCGGAGGTCTTGAAGATCTCCTTTTTACGATCGGTGATCTTGAGGAAGCGATCCTCCACGAACATCCCGATATCACCGGTGTGGAACCATCCGTCGGCGTCGATGACTTCGGCGGTCAGGTCGGGGCGGTTGTAATAACCGAGCATGACATTAGGGCCTTTGCAGAGAATCTCTCCGTCGGGAGCGATGCGTACTTCCACATCTTTGATGACAGGACCGACGGTAGAGAAACAGGTGCCGCGCGGTTCGAAGTTATTTACTGCGATGATCGGAGATGTTTCAGTAAGTCCGTATCCTTCCAGCACAGGTATGCCTGCCGCCCAGAAGACCCTGGCGAGTCGAGGCTGCAGTGCGGCACCGCCGCTGACGATTACGCGGGTATTGCCGCCAAGCGCTTCCCGCCACTTAGAGAAGATCAGGCGCCGAGCGATGGAGAGCTGCAAGTCGTACCACCAGCCGTTACGACCATCAAGTTCGAATCTCAATCCCAGATCGAGCGCCCAGAAAAAGAGCGAACGTTTGACCCCGGTGAGTTCCTTCCCTTTATCGACGATGCGGTCGAACACTTTTTCCAACAGTCGCGGAACAGCCGAGAATACCTGAGGATGTATCTCCCGGATATTGTCGCCGATCTTCTCCATGCTTTCCGCGTAATAGACGGAAACACCCAGATACTGGTAAAGGTAGGTGAGCACCCTTTCGTAACTGTGGCAGAGCGGAAGGAAGCTGAGTGCTGTATCGCGGTGGTCGACGGGAGGCAGGTGCTCGACAGCGAGGACGTTTGAAACGATGTTATTGTGGGACAGCATCACGCCTTTCGGCGTACCTGTGGTACCAGACGTATACAAGATCGTAGCACAGGATTCGGGTTTTATGTTATCCCGGATGGATTGGAAACGGGCGTGGTCAGGAGCTGCATCGCCCTTTCGCAGCAGCTCCTCCCAGAAAGGCACGCCGTGCAGTTCATCGAAGCAGAAGACACCTGAGAGGGAAGGGATGCGGTCCTTGACCGACATGACTTTGTCCCAAAGCGCCTTATCGCCGGCAAGAACCAATTTGGCACCACAATCATTCAGGATGAATACGATGTCCGACTCGCTCAGCGTGGTGTAGATGGGAACGTTTATCACCCCTACTTGTTGCATGCCGAGATCGGCAATGTTCCACTCAGGACGATTTGCGGAAATCATCGCGATCTTATCACCCGGGCCCAGGCCGGAGGACAAGAGGCCATGAGCGAACCTGCGCGAAGCCTGAATGATGTCGTCTGTGGAATACTTAACCCACGAACCATTCACCTTGCCTGCAAGCGCATCCTGTTTAGGATAAGCCGCGGCCTGATGATCGATAAATTCGAACAAACGGGCGATTTTCATTCTATTTGGTGAAGTTTCGAATATACACACCTGCTCAGGAGTGGCATCACAAAAAAAAGCGGATTTAGGCCTGATTATTAACAATCCTTTAGCTGATAAAGCAGGTGAAAAGGACCTACGTTCAACTCACATTCGCGAGTAGGGTCTACTACCTTTACCAGACAATTGTACCGTATGAAATTCGAAAACGATCTGACCCGCATGTTGGGAATCCGTCATCCGCTGGTTATGGCACCGATGTTCCTCATTTCCAACGAAGCGATGCTGCGGGCCGCAATGAATTCCGGCATCCTCGGGTGCTTCCCATCCCTGAATTACCGGGATTCGTCCGCGTTGAACGATCTACTGGAAAGACTGAATGAGTACCGAAATTCAAATTCACAACTATCTGGTTCTTATGGAGTTAATTTAATTGTACAGAAGTCTAACTTTAGGTTCTCCGAGCACCTGAAAATCTGTGTACAGAACAAAGTGCCGGTATATATCACCTCATTGGGCAATCCGGCGGAGACTATACAGGCAGCCCACAGCTACGGAGCCAAAGTCTTCTGTGACGTCACTAATTTGAAACACGCCGAGAAGTGCGCTTCACTTGATTGTGACGGCTTCATAGCGGTTGGGCAAGGCGCCGGCGGACATGCGGGTCCTTATCCGGTCTCTTTGCTCATTCGGACTCTTCGCAAACATTTTCCCGACCAACCCGTACTTGCTGCCGGAGGCATCAGTGACGGCTACGGAATCCTAAGCGTACTGGCGGCAGGAGCCTCCGCAGCCTATTGTGGAACGCGATTCATTGCCAGTTCAGAATCAGGTGTTTCCAAGGATTATATAAACGCAATTCTTGATGCCGGAATGGAGGATATCGTCATGACGGACCGGATCAGTGGTACACCGTGTACGGTGATCAACACCCCCTTTGCACAGAAAATCGGACTCCGCCAGAACCGTTTTGAGCGTTGGCTGGGGTCCAATCCGAAGACTAAAAAATACTACAAGCTGCTCGTTCAGCGCCGTGGATTCAACTGGCTTGAAAAGGCCATGACGCCCGGAACCTATACCAGTCTCTGGTGCGCAGGGCAATCCGTGGAGTTAATCGACGGGGTTCAATCTGTCCGGGAGATCACGGACAGGATGATACAAGAACTGGAGACAGCTTACACCGAACTCCACAGGATGGTACGACCGGACTGAACCGGTTCCACACCATTATTGTCGAACCAGCCGGAAGCGGCGCACCTGACCGTCTTCGGTCACCATCCTACCCGTGTAAATTCCGGAGGGACGGCTGGAGAGATCTATTTTGATCGGGCCTTCTTCTGCTACTGCCGGTTGACGAATCAACAGACGTCCACTCACGTCGGTTATTTCCATTATCAATCGACCCTGGATGCCTTGGCCGGTTGTAACGGTGAATAATCCGGTTGATGGGTTCGGATACACGCGGATCCTTTGCGCATAGTCCGGATCGGCGATCGCACTCGTCGGATTACTACCCAGTTGGACATTATCGACCAGGATGTTATTTCCGTAATCATTGATGTTTACGAATTTAAGAATGACGAATTGTCCGGCCCATGCAGCAAGATCGACCGTATCGTTGCGCCAATGTGCAGCCTGGGTAGGAAACCAATCAGAAGCGCTGCTGGGAACGGTGGCCAACGCGGGGCCGATTTTCTCGTAGCCGGTCGGCAGATAGGTGGATCCGCAGTCGGTGCTGACAAGAACCTTTAATCCGTCGTCGTATCCCGGGTATACCGCAAAGGCCACATCAAAGGTGAGGATCGGATTGGCAACACCCTGAAGATCGACAGCCGGCATGATCAGGTCATCCTCCGCACCCGGATTGTTATAACTGTAATCATCGAACCATGCTGCACTGGTGGTCGTCCCTGAACTTCCTACCAGTCCCGTACGGAGACTCCACTGGTATCCTCCTCCGGAGGTGCGTATGGACCAACCGGGAGGCGGAAAAGCAGCCGCCTGAAAGTCTTCCGTCAACGGCACGGCAGCTGATGAAGCAATCACCGTATAGCTGACGGTCAGCGTGTCATTCGCGGGATTCAAGTCACCGGGAACAGTAATGATCACAGCGACAGAATAGGTTCCTGAAATGGACAAATTAAGCGGCACGGAAAACGTATGACTGACCGTTACGCCTTGAAAAATGAAGCCGGGCAACGGGTCCTGCACAGACGGGCCGCCGTT
Organism: Bacteroidota bacterium; assembly: GCA_046052625.1. Lineage (GTDB taxonomy): Bacteria > Bacteroidota > Bacteroidia > AKYH767-A > 2013-40CM-41-45 > Pollutiaquabacter. The sequence continues at coordinate 3,350 of JBJOMA010000311.1, read as the reverse complement.
GACACTGTAGGAAACGGTTGCTCCTGAAACGGAATTGATACCGGTGTTCTGGATGTCCACGGTCAGGGGCACGGCAATCAGGTTGTTACAGGCCTGCAGCAAGCCGGAAGCAGGTGATACACTGTTCGGGAGGGAAAGATCGACCGCATAGGTACAGTTGACCAATCCGGGTGATTTTTGAACGGCATTGATACGCCTGCCGGAGCCTCCTGAAGCACCGACCGATCCTACGCTGAACCATTCTTCCGTGTTGAACGGTATGGGCAACTGCACAGACGTAGCAGAAACGGTTGCTATCTTTTCCATGTATTTGGCACCGAGACGATATACGTCATAGGTGCTTATACCCGTAGCGGGATCCCAGCTCAGTTGCAACGTATCCAGACACGAGTAATCCACCTGGATATTTGACGGCTGAGGAAGAACAGTAATGAACCCGTCGGTTGCATCCGACACGGCACCACGTTGCACCTTCACCAGCACCTGATCGGAGGAGATCGCAGGGACGATCCATGCGTACTGACGCGCGTCGGCAGCGACACTGGCGATCGGGTTCCACGTAACACCTGCATCTGCCGAGTAGCTCAGGTCGAAGCCCGCAGTACCGATGGCCGCATCCCAGCGCAACCATTCGCTTTCACCCGGAACGAATCCTTCACCACCATAGGGATAAGTAAGCGTAACCGCATCGTCTATGAACTCCCATACCAGGTAGTAACGACGGTAACCGGATGGCACGGAAGTGCCGATGATTCGTACCGTATAGACGCCCGACGCGGGCTGATCCAGAGTGATCTGCTCGACGTTGTTGAGATGATCAGCGCCTGTCGTAGCGAGAGCGGAGAGGTTCGTCGCGTTAGGTGTCGGATCCAGGATCCAGGGCAACGCCGATGCACTGGAAGGTGTGGTGATGCGCATGTCCAGGTCGTCCACGAGCTGGAAAGCGGCTGCTGGATCACCGGGAGCATCGGTCCAATGTACCAATACTTTGACCTGACGGATTCCGGCAGGAACATTGAGTGTGTGAAGGACGGTATCTCCCTGCGCAACGGAATCGGAGAGTAAGCGTCCGTATTCAATACACTGGGCGGAACGGAGCGCATTGACGCGACCGAAACCGTGTGTGAAGTCCGGTCCGACATTGCCGATATCGTCCGCGGAGTTGAGCAAAACGGCTTTAATGAGCGCTCCTTCGGGATTCGCACCAAAGAAACTAGAGCGATATGCCTGATACAACTGGGCGGAAACGCCGGCGATTCCCGGACAAGCGGCGCTGGTACCACCCCCGACCTGATAGGTGTTCGCCTCATCGGTGGACATCTGATCAGTGCCGTTGGCGGAGATGTCCGGCTTGATCCTGCCGTCATCGGCCGGACCGCGGCTGCTGGTGGCATCGACATTCCCCAACGGGTCCAGGTTGGCACATGCGATGACATTCTTGCCGATTTTCATACCGCCCGTGATGTTTCCCCAGCCGGAACCTGCACCATATCCGCAGTCACCGGTACCACGGTTACCACCCGAGAAAACAAAGGTCATCTGTCTATTGTCGACAGCGAGCTGATCGATGGTCTGGGAAAGCGTATTGTAATCGTTGCAACCCTGGCTATAGCTGGTAGAGGTGACCACCGCACCGTACTGGGTGAAAAAAGCAGGTGCGTTATAGATATGATCATAGCCGTCAGGTCCTGCGTTAATGTCGTGAATGATCAGATCGGCTCCCTCGGCCATTCCACGGATGGTCGGATCGAGGTTACCGGCACCGCCTGCGATTCCGGCGGTCATGTCGCCGTGATTACCGCCCGCACCGGTAAGCAGCGAGACCATGCGGCCTTTGAAGTCGATGTGAGGACCCACTTCACCGTCGTCAGCGAGTGAGATGGTCACCGTATCACCTGAATAATGACGGCCGAAGACCTGCTCCACATTGATCGCATTGCTGCGGTGTAGGGAACGACCTTTGGTATCGTCCGGAACAGCCGGAGGAGCAATCGGTTCTACATAACGAACGAAAGGATAGCGGGCAATGGCGGGAAGTTCGGTTTCAGCCACCCGCACGACAAGGAGATGCTGCTCCGGCCGTTCCGCGATGACAGTCTTGGTGTCATGGTTGAGTGCTGCGGTCACTGCCTCAGGGGCTACATCGTCGAAGAAGATGATGCGCAGGTCTACGAATCCAGGACGGACCCTTGCATACTCCGGAATGTCTCCGTCGCGGACAGCCCTGTTCATCCTGGACCTGTCCGGAAGCGGAAGGATTGTCCTAAGCGGAAGTTGCAGTACGACTGCCGGATCGATTTCGACGGGCACGGAAGCGATCCATGCATTGTAAGGAACATATCCCATCAGCCGGATTCCGGCTGCCTCCACCCTGCTCTTCTCTTGCCGGGTCGGAGCCTGATTGAACTGGACGAGGCAATAATAGCGTCCGTTGAAACAGTCTTCAGCAGGGAAAGGTGCCGACAGTCGGGCAGCCAGATCAGCAATCGTTACCAGGGTGCCGGACTCCAGATAAATCCGGTCGTTCCGGATTTCCGGGTGTTCCTTTGCAAGGGCGACAATGGCTAGCAGGACTGCGGCGAAACAAGAGTAAAATCGCTTCATGGGTAGGGTTATTTCCGTTAAAGGTAACAAAGAAATCGGGCGCAATGTTTGCCGCCACTTTCGCCTGAACATAATGTACCTTTGAGTGTTTTCACAGGGTTGCGTGTTCAGATTCATCCAACTGGGGCTGATACCGAGAGGTGCGGCAATCTTACCGGACGGCACTGAATCCCCTACAACAGAAAAGCACTATTGAAAAATGTATCAGAACACCCGTCATTGGATAGAACGGCTTGAAAAAGCCGGCGAGTTGGTTAGGATCAAGGAACCGATTGATCCCGCATTACAGATCACCGAGATCACCGACCGGATTTCAAAAGTATACGGACCAGCCCTGTTGTTCGAGAACACCGGCACCGGATTCCCCGTGCTGATAAATTCCATGGGCACGGAGAAACGGATGGCCATGGCACTGGGTGTCGAGCGACTAGACGACATCGCAAGCGACATGGAACGGCTCTTCAAAGAACTGATGTCCCCGAAGGACTCCATCATCGACAAGCTCAAGTTGCTTCCGAAACTCGGATCCATCGCCTCGTGGATGCCCAAGCAGATCAAAGGCCGTGGCGCCTGCCAGGAAGTGGTGATGACCGAACCGGATCTGACCAAACTGCCTGTATTGACCTGCTGGCCGGAAGACGGCGGTCCGTTCATCACGTTGCCGGTCATCCACACCAAAGATCCCGTAACCGGCATCCGAAATGTCGGCATGTATCGCATGCAGGTATTCGGACCTCGCATGACCG
>JBJOMA010000310.1:0-10119 GCA_046052625.1 Bacteroidota bacterium | reverse complement strand
TTTCGGAAAAGCCGTATTGTACGTGGTGAAATAAGATGACTTGATCCTACAGAAAAGGCATCGCGCATACACCGTATGACGATATTTCTTAAATTGTTTTCAGGTTTTCCGCCATGTTCCGCGTACTTCTTTTTTTGACCCTTTTACTTGCCTCGGCTCCTGCTTCTCACGCGGTCCGAACCACGGGAGAGGCTACGCCTGCTCCGATTTTTCCAAGGCAGGTTCGGTACGTTGAAAATCTCGGTCAATGGGAATCCGTTGTTCGCTACCGTGCAGATTTTCGCGGAGGACATCTTTTCCTGGAAGATACGGGGTTCACGTTCCTGTTCGAACATCCGGACGACAGGAGAGCACTGCATCCGCCATCGATTAATCCGCCATTGCGATTTCGTTATCATGCCGTACGGCTTTTTCCGCTCGGGGCATCTTCCCCCAAATTAGTTCCTGCAGATACAGCTGCGTATCATCATAATTACTTCCTGGGAAACGATCCTTCTCGGTGGGCTTCCAATGTCAAGCTCTTCACTTCTGTCACTTACCGCGAACTCTATCCCGGCATCGACCTGACGTTCTACAGCAGCCTGAACGATATCAAATACGATTTCATCGTTCACCCCGGTGCTAGTCCTGCGCGTATCCGTTTGGATTATCGCGGAGCCGACCGGTTGGTGATTGAGAACGGGGAATTACACATTCATACTTCTGTCGGTACCATGACGCTGCAGCGGCCGTATGCCTTCCAGCGGATCAACGATCGTGAGATCCCGGTGCCGTGCGATTTCGTGCTGCGTAAAGGGATACTGACGTTCGCATTTCCTAAGGGATATGATCCCGGCCATACCCTGGTGATCGATCCTACGCTCGTTTTTTCCAGTTACACCGGCTCGACGTCCGACAATTGGGGATTCACCGCCACCTACGATGCGAACGGAAATCTTTATGCCGGTGGAAATGTGGATGGAGTCGGTTATCCGGTGACTACCGGTGCTTACCAGGTCGCATATGGCTCCGGGAGCGGTCTCGGCAACGGCTTCCCGTGCGACATGGCGATTGCGAAGTTCAACGCTGCCGGTACGTCGTTGCTGTATGCGACGTTTATCGGAGGTTCGGATAACGAGCAGCCACAAAGTCTTATTGTCGATGAACAGCAGCGACTCGTCATTTACGGCACGACCACTTCAGCGACATTTCCGGTAACGCCCGGCGCTTACCGTACTACGTTGACCGGCATGACCGACATCGTCGTAAGTAAGCTCTCCGAAAACGGCGATTCGTTAATCGCCTCCACATTTGTCGGCGGTACAGGAGAGGACGGACTCAACACCACCTCTTCCTTCACCGGAACCGGTCCGTTGAAATACAATTACAGCGACGAGTCACGAGGGGAGATCATCACTAACGCAGGCACCTACATCATCGGATCCTGTACCCGGTCTTCCGATTTTCCCGTCACCTCCGGTTGTATACAGTCCGCGCCCGCCGGCATCCAGGACGGTGTGGTCTTCTGTTTAAACAACGATCTTTCCGTATTGCAATGGAGCACCTACCTGGGAGGAAGCGGAGAGGATGCGGTATACGATGTGCTTTCCGGAGCTAACGGCCTCTATGTCGCAGGCGGAACGAACAGTACGAATTTTCCTGTGACGGCCGGAACACTTCACACGACCTACAACGGAGGTCGTGCCGACGGGTTCATTGCCCGTATCGGAGGGAACGGTGCTTCGCTGCTCGCCTCCACCTACATCGGCACCTCCGCGTATGACCAGACCTATTTTGTAGAGACAGATGGCGCCGGCGATATCTATACGACCGGTCAGACCGAAGGATCCTATCCCATCACGGCCGGCGCGTATTCGAACCCCAACAGCGGTCAGTTCATCCATAAGATGGACGCCAACCTTACCACCACTTCCTTTTCTACTGTATTCGGCAGCGGAGCGGGAACCCCCAACATCTCTCCCACGGCCTTTCTCGTCGATACCTGCCGAAACATGTACGTGGCGGGATGGGGCCGTTGTCTCAATCCGGGCAACGTGTTTGTACCGGGCGACAATTTCGGCATGCCGGTCACTTCGGACGCCTACCAGTCCACTACGGACGGATGTGATTTCTACTTCATCGTATTGAATGCTTCAGCGAGCGGGCTGTTGTATGCAACTTATTTCGGCGGCGTATCCAGTACGGAGCATGTCGACGGTGGCACCAGTCGCTTCGACAAAAACGGCGTCATCTATGAATCCGTTTGTGCAGGATGCGGTGGCAACAGTGATTTTCCGACAACTCCCGGCGTGGTCTCCAACACGAACAACAGTTCCAACTGTAATAACGGCGTCATCAAGCTGGCTTTTCAGGTATCCCGCCCGTTGGCAGCTACAGCAGCCACACCTGCAGCCGGATGCGCACCGCTGACGGTCACCTTCAACAACTCCAGCATCAACGCCGAATCTTTCGTGTGGGATTTCGATGACGGCACAACGGGAGATACCTCACGGAATCCAGTGCATGTCTTCACCGTGCCGGGTACCTATCAGGTCCGGCTTATTGCGCTTAATGCAAGCACCTGCGCGGGAAGCGATACCGCTTACGTTACCGTGGATGTCTCCGCAGGAATCGTTCCCGACGCATCCTTTGCGGTCAATACGGATCTATCGTGCGACTCTCTCTCCGGGTTTGCCACATACAACGGTACGGGTGGTTCCATTTTCTCCTGGCAGATCGATAACGGTATACCATACACGGGTTTGTCCATTCCGTTCTCCTTCACGGACACCGGATTTCACCAGGTCGTGCTGGTGGTTTCCGATTCGGTATGCCCGGTCGCACCGGACACCGCATTTCAGACGTTATATTTTCCGCCTCCCGTTGTCGCTGCAGGATCGGCCGTAGCCGACGGAAACCCCTGTCTTCCGGACGTGGTTCAATTCTCGGCGACAGGTGTTGCGACCTATAAGTGGGATTTCGGCGATGGCAGTCCCACATCATCGGCTAATAATATCCAGCATACGTATACTGTTCCCGGTACCTACTACGCCTTGCTGATTGCAGAGGATACCACCAGTTGTAATCAACGCGACACTGTCGTTTTCATCATCGATGTCGCGGATCCGATCCCATTGGATACTTTATTCATCTACAACCTTCCGGCACAATGCGATTCCTTCGGAGTACAGTTCATTTCCAATACGGCTCCCGGCACCGTCTCATTATGGCAAATGGGTGACGGCACAACTAATTCCGAAGCATCATTCACACATACGTATCCGGGGCCGGGACTTTATTCTGTCGCACATACCGTCATCGACACGATCTGCAACCGACAAGCCACATCCACTCAACTTGTCCTCTTGCAACCGAGCGTTTCGGCCGTCATAAATGCCGCTGATGATACGGCAGGTTGTGTACCGTTCACACTCGATCTTTCGAATACGACGGCTTCGACGGGAACATATCAATGGAATCCGGGAAACGGATCCGTCGTCTCCGGTACTCAATTATCCCTCACGTATACCCAGCCCGGTGATTATGTGCTTTCGCTCTCTGTCACGGATAATCAGAGCTGCAATCAACAGGCAAGCGATACTTTGCGGGTAGCAGTGTATGCTCCTACAGTGTCGGGTTTCGAAACATCTTCTTTTTCCGGGTACGATTTCACAGAGGTCACACTGACCGATCGCAGTATACGGGCTGATTCGTTGTGGTGGGAGCTGGGCGATGGAACTACTTCGACCGATCGTATTGTCGTGCATCGGTATTCTTCCCCCGGAATCTATACGATCTGTTTGTACACTGTCACATCAGACGGTTGCACGGACAGCTCTTGTACCGATGTTGAACAGCCCCCGGTCGAGAGCCTTTTCCTGCCGAATTGTTTTACGCCGAACGGTGACGGTAAAAACGAAGTCTTCAAGGTGGAGACAGTCGGGATTCTCGAGTTGAATATCCGCATATATAACCGTTGGGGCAGGGTCATCCATGAGTTCAACACGGTGGATGGTTTTTGGGACGGAACGGTTGAGGGCGTACCTGCTCAGGAAGCGGTCTATGTGTATCAATTGCAGGCTGTGGGCGTCGTCAGCGGCGCCATGGAACGAACGGGAAGAGTCACTCTGCTCCGCTGATAGATAGGTTCCGGAAGCTGATTACAGCAGAGCGCCCACTTTGTCCCAATCGATGAGATTCCACCAGGCGGACAGGTAGTCGCCTCTGCGGTTCTGGTATTTCAGGTAATAAGCGTGCTCCCACACATCGATACCAAGCACCGGTGTGCCTTTGAAATCCGATACGTCCATCAGCGGGTTATCCTGGTTGGGCGTGGACCCGATGACCAGTTTTCCATCTTTGTCTTTGACCAACCATGCCCATCCCGATCCGAACCGTTTCATACCGGCTTCGTTGATTTTAGTTCGAAAGTCTTCAAAGCTTCCGAACGACTGATTGATCGCCTCTGCCGTCTTGCCGGAAGGAACTCCGCCGCCACCCGGCTTCATCAGCTGCCAGAAAAAGGAATGATTCCAATGTCCGCCGGCGTTGTTGCGTACCGCCGCAGGGAATTTGGAGATCTCTTTCAGCAGTTCTTCCAGACTTTCGGCCGCAAAGCCCCCATCCTTCAACGCCTTGTTCAGGTTAGTCACATAGGCTTGGTGGTGTTTGGTGTGATGGATTTCCATCGTCATCCGGTCGATGTGCGGCTCAAGAGCATCGTAGGAATAGGGAAGGGGCGGCAGACTGAATTCGGTACCATCCCCGGAAAGATTTGTAAGATTTCCCGCGAATACGTTGTTGAACATGCCGCTGGTCGCACCCGCGGCAGCGATTATCGCTGTGTTTTTGAGGAATTCACGTCGTGTAGGGGACATTTTCAGATGATTTTAAGTTCGCTGAAACTATTGCGAAGGTGAAAACGAAATGTCGGCCTTGCAACAGCCGTTTTAAGGGATTGTTCACCATCTCTTGTAAGTAGTTTGCCAAAATCAGGTACAATAGGTTGTTTTTCAGCCGTAATTTTATGGTTATATTAAGGGGAAGCCTGCCCCGCTAAATCACTATTTTCCATGGAAATGAAACAATTACGTTTTTCCGTCCTCTTTTTATTCGCCCTGACACTTCTGGGTTATCCTTTTGCAGGAAAAAGCCAAAGCGTGCGGTTGAACGAGATTTGTCCCTCGAATGTATCCGGCTTGCTGAACAGTAACGGACAATATGATGACTGGATCGAGATCCATAATCCTACCGGGTCCTCTCGTTCTGTCAATGGCTGGGGATTATCCGATGATCCGTTACAACCATATAAGTTCACTTTTCCGGGAATCAGTTTGGCAGCGAATCAGCACATGGTCATTTTCGCAGCGGATACCAACATCACCAGTGTTGCTACCAATTGGAACTGTGCAGCCGGATCGAATGGATGGAGCATGTACAGCAGTTCGACCGCTCCCCCGTCCAATTGGACGATGCCCGGCTTCAATGCAGCCAACTGGACGACGAAGACCGTGCCCATGGGTTATGGCAGCAATTACTCGAGCATTGTAGGGTCTTCGGGCAGCCTGTCCGGAACTCCGTTGGCGGTTGCATTGCGCAAGACCTTTACTCTTAGCGATACATCGAAAATCACTGCAGGCGTTGTCTTCTTGGACTATGACGACGGGTATATACTTTATCTAAACGGTGTGGAAATATCCCGCGCGAATTTTGTCGGAGCCGGCGGATGGAACGACACCAATATGACTTCCCGAAATGCCAATATCGTCAACAGTATTTCAACGGCAAGGGATCCCGATTCGATCTATCTCTCCAAGTCGCAGCTCAGCCAGTTGCTTGTCGTCGGCACCAATGTCATCTCAATGGAGGTCCATACGCGCTCGACCAATGACTTGTATGCCGCCTGCTACCTGCATTTCGGAATATTGGACAACTCAACGCCTTTTGTAATACAGTCCGCTCCTAACTACTTACAGGCACCGACTTCCGCTTACTCCGCCGATTTCAAGATGAGCCGTTTGGGAGAGACCATATATCTCACCGACTCGACAGGCACATTGGTGGATTCGTATACCTACCGATTCACTGACTCGGACAATTCCTGGGGACGTTGCGGGAACGGATCGACTTGGAATCTGTTTGCAACCCCTTCACCCGGAATGGCAAACGCGTCGGGCTCTTTTTGTTGTACGGATTACGCCCTCGCGCCACTCCTTATTTCCAATTCATCAAGCAATCCTCAGTTTTCATCCGGTCCGTTATCCGTTTCCAGCACATCCCTTACGCCAGGTGCCATCATCACCTATACCACCAACGGTGACGTGCCTCAAACCGGCTCAAATCCGTATTCGGGTCCTATAACGCTTAACACCACCACTACGGTTCGTGCCAGGGCATTCAAGTCCGGGTATCTTCCCAGCAGAGTGACAACCAAAACATTTTTTGTCGGCACTGATATTACGCTTCCGATTTTCACGATCACCACGGACTCTTTGAATCTTTGGGACTGGAATACGGGAATTTACGTCTTGGGACCGAATGCCTCTTCTACTTATCCGTATTTCGGAGCCAATTTCTGGCAGGATTGGACAAAGCCGGCCCATATCGAATATTTTGACAAGCAGAAAAATCTTATCACATCCTTTGGTGCGGAGATCAATATCGACGGTAATTACACACAAGCGAAGCCGCAGAAGAGTTTCGGAATCTCCCTCTCGGATCGTTTCGGATTGGGAAGCATCAACTACAATTTTATCACAGATAAGCCCTTCATTGACAATACGAAGGACATCGTGCTCCGGAACATGGGTAACGACTGGAATAAGTGTCATCTGCGTGACCCGTTCATGGAGCGGATGATGAAGGACACCTGGTCGGGGTATGTAGCTTCCGAACCGATGGTCCTTTTCCTGAACGGCGAGTTCTGGGGTGTGTACTCGTTTCACGAGCTGGACAATTCCACGTGGATAAAAAACAATTTCGGGCTGAAGAGCGGGGAGTTCGACTATCTGAAAGAATCCGGAAGTGTCATCGATTCCGGAACCGCCTATTCCGGGTCACTCTTCTTCGATATCTACAACTACACACGTACGCACGACCCCTCGACTTCGGCGTATTATAACTGGATCAACGACCACATTGACCTCCAGAATTACGCCGATTATTTCATCTGCGAAACGTATATCAATAATGATGACTGGATCGGAGACTGGGTCAACAATATAAAGATGTGGAATCCCCGGGGACCGGGAGGCAAGTTGCACTATCTGATGTATGACTTGGACATGGGTTTCGGTTACGGCGGATTATCCGTCACACAGGACCGGTTGAACATGGCACGGAATCCTACGCCGCCCGCCTTCTCTTATTCATCGGAGATCTTCGACACGATCCTTTACAATCCGACCTTCCGCAGGTATTTCATCAACCGCTATGCCGACCTGATGAATTCAGAGTATTTGCGCGATTCGCTCAATCCTATCCTCGCCGCTTATAAGGATTCCATTGCGCCGGACATGCCGGAGCAATTCCAGAAATGGGGTAATGATACGGTTTATTGGGAAAGTTCGATTGACGCGATGAAGAACTGGTATTACCGCCGCACGAGTTATGTCCGTAGCCATATACAAACCAGTTTCGGACTCACCTCACAGGTCACGTGGACCTTGGATGTGAATCCTCCCGGCGCAGGGAGGATCTTGGTCAATACGATCATTCCGCCGGTCTATCCGTGGAGCGGCGTCTATTTCAATAACAATCCTGTGACCCTCACGGTGATTCCGAATCCCGGCTACACGTTCGACCGTTGGGTTTCCAATACACTCGGAAATACGAACCGCAACCAAAGTGTGACGGTCAATTATACCCAAAGCCAGCTGACCACTGCTTATTTCACGGGAACTCCGAGGACCCCTCAGCTATTCATCAACGAGATCAATTACAATTCTGATTCTGCTCTCGACTGCGGCGATTGGGTCGAGATCTATAATAAAGGTTCGTTCGCCGTAGACGTTTCTGATTGGGAATTGCGCGACCAGTATAATTATCATCGCTACCAGATTCCTGTCGGCACTGTCATCCCTCCGAACGGTTATCTGGTATTGGCGGCAGACATGGATAAGTTCCGCGCAATCCATACCGGCGTCACGAATGTGATCGGACCGATCGGGTTCAACTTCAGCAACAGCGGTGACCAGATCCGGTTGTTGGATTACAGGGACTTTCCAATTGATTCGGTATACTATCAGCAGTTTTCGCCGTGGCCGACTCAGGCCGATGGATTCGGTTATACCTGCGAACGTCTTACGCCTCCTAACAATCCGTATGACGGTGCAAACTGGTTCCCGGGTTGTTATGGCGGTTCTCCCGGCCGTGTTTTCGGCGCCACTTTCGGCACCAGCATGTCCGTAAGCGGCGGAAACTCTTTCTGTGCCGGCGATACGCTGACCCTCAGTGTACCTCCGCTGAGCGGAGCCGTATATCAATGGTACCGCAACGGTTCGGTTATCACAGGCGCTACGGATTCCACCTACCGTACTGCGCGGGATGGAAATTATCATGTGTTCGTAACGTATCAAGGATGCTCCGCCCGGTCCGATACGCTTTCGGTCACACAAGTGACGCAGAATGTCGCTCCCGTAGCGGCCCCCGCATATCGTTGCGGAGAAGGCGTGCTGACGTTGAATGCCACGGCATCAGATACTGTATTCTGGTTCACTGCTTCCAGCGGAGGAACCCCGATCGCCTTCGGAGATTCCTTGTCGACACCTTATCTGCTTGCGAGTACGACCTATTATGCGCAGGCAGGATTGAATTGTCCGAGTCAGCGTACTCCGGTAGTCGCACAGATCCTACAGCATGCGGCTGATCCTGTCACGGATGACACGGTGTCCATCTGCGGTCCCGGACAAGTCATCCTCACCGCCTCGGATACTGCAGTGATCCGTTGGTACAACTCCGATGTCGGCGGCGGTCTTTTGGGAACAGGAAATACGCTAACGATTCCGTTCGTTCCCAATGACACCATGTTCTATGTCGAGGCCGGTACATATTGTGTAAGCAATCGACTTCCAATTTTGGTAGAAGTGTTTCAGGCCGCACTTCCTACAGTCAACAGTTCTTCCCGCTGCGGCGACGGTCCGCTGGCATTGATGGCGAACTCTTCGGATCCGTTAGCGTGGTACGATGCGCCGGTGGGAGGAAACCTGGTATCTACATCCTCCATCTTCATTACGCCTGCACTCTCGGCGACGACAACCTATTACGTACAGTCTAACGGAAGTTGTGCTTCCTCCCGCGTACCGGTAACGGCTACTATCTATCCGATCCCTCCGGTACCTGCAGCTACGGACGATACGCTCTGTCATCCGGACAGCATCCTGCTTTCCGCCATTTCACCCGAGCAGGTTATGTGGTACACAGCTCCGGTGGGAGGAACATTGTTGAACATCGGTTCTCAATACACGACTCCCGTGCTGAATGCTACCACGACGTATTATGTGGAGTCGGTATCGCAGACCTGCAATTCCGCCCGGGTGCCGGTTACCGCATACCTTTTCCAGCCGCCGGTCAACTTCCTTGGTCCCGACACCATCGTTGCATCAGGGACCCAGCTTGTTCTGCACGCCGATCCTGCGGCTTCCATTTATATCTGGAATACAGGTGCAACGACATCCTCCATAACGGTCACCTGTGGTATCACGACCGATTCGACAGGTTACTATACTGTTACTTGTCTGTATACCGGAGGGTGTGTGGCAACGGATCAGATTCGGGTCGATTTCTCCACAGCAGTAGAGAACCCGGTGCTTCCGTTCGTCATTCAGGGATTGTATCCGAATCCGGTCAGAGATGCAGGCCGTCTCGTCCTGCAGGCACGTAGCCGCACCTCGGCCAGGTTCGAAATCCTCGATATGGCGGGGCGCACGCTTTCGGTCTTCGACCGGATGTTATCCCGCGGCACCAACAGCTTTGAGCTGTCCTTCGGTCACCTTGCCGCAGGATGTTATTTCATTCGCGTCTCCAGCCCGGATGACGCGAGTATCCTGTATAAGGTGATTGTCGAGTAAGACCGCCTTTCAGAGACGGACCCCGCAATGGCGCTGCTGTTGCGGGGTCTGCTCTTTTCGTACGTCGCTTTTT
>JBJOMA010000309.1:0-4582 GCA_046052625.1 Bacteroidota bacterium | reverse complement strand
ATTCTTTCACGGTGACTGATGCGAACGGATGCGCTTCTTCAACCGGTATCACTATCGCACCCGGATCCGGCGGCGCATCCGAGCTTATGGCAACGGCAGTGGCTGGAAGTATCGCATGTTACGGCGGAACGACAACAGTCATCGTCACAGCCAGCGGTGGTATTCCGCCCTACTCCGGCACCGGTGTCTACACACAGGGAGCCGGAAACTTCGCCTATACTGTTATGGACAACAGCGGTTGTTCGACCAGCGCATCAGGATCCGTGAACGAACCTGCTCCGCTCATTGTGACCGGTGCCTTCAGTCCCTATGCTTGCAGTCCTTCCACTCCCACGATCCAGGTGGAGGTGACGGGCGGGACAGCACCTTATTCATCGGTATATTCTTTCGCTCCGCTCAGTGGAGATTGTACATATACCGTGACTGATTCCCAAGGATGTGCGACTACGACAGTTATACCACGATGACAAGTTGAGCGGAGGCGGTAACGCTTAAGTCAGACCAAAGGGCAAAGATTTCTTTGCCCTTTTTCATTTCCTCGATTTCATAAGGAGGCTAGTAAGTTTCTACAAGATAGAGCGATCTCATTCGCCATCTGATTTACCACGTTTACCCAAATGGGTGGATTCACTGCCTTTTTCAGGTCGTTTTTCAGTATTTCGTCTGAATTTGGATGCTTTAATCAGTCATGTGGATAAGGTAGTGCCTTTTTAGGCCGGAATAGGATTTAGGTAATCATACGATTGTACTATTTTGATACTGTAAGGTAGTTTTGAGTCGCGGGAAGTCCGCGTCCCATGCGGCTTTTGGTCAAATCCTACTTGCTTTTTCTTGTAAAAAAGACGATTTTCGATATGTTGAAGAGGAAAGTGTATCCGCTCGGGTAGAGTGGATTACATCTTTTCCTCTCATACTACCCACATGAACATCGCAAGAACGATGACATATTCAGTAAAGTTCTCCTGTAAAGCATGGGAATGGTGTGAACTGTCGTCGCTCTCTCGAATCAATCTCCTCTCCGCATGAGAAACGCTTACACACAAACGCAACGCGCTTTTCTTCGATTGTTCTCCAGGATTCTAGCAGGAGATTTTTTGCTCCGGAAATTCCGCAAGTCGGATAAGGAGTGCCACTTCAATTGCCACAAACAAAACACATATACCATGAAGCCATCTTTTACGTTGGTAGCGACTGCCGTGTCCTTTGTCCGTCGGTCCTTATCTCCTGTTGCGGTGCAGACATTGCCGACGGTGATTTCGGATAGACATCACGGCGCGTTGATGAAGCGCCCGGGAAACGGACTTCTGCTTTCCGCGGCTTTTCTGATGATGTCGCTTGTTTCTTTCAGCGAGTCAGCAGTAGCGCAAGGTTCCGGCTGTACGGATCCGGTAATCGTTTTCGTCGGTCCTGATGTACACATCTGCGAGACCGGTGATGTTCAGCTTTCGGGATTCATTGACGGACCGGTCACTACCGGTCACTGGGTAGGCGGTCTCGGAACGTATTCTCCGAACGATTCTGATCTCAATGCTACTTATACCCCCGATCCTTCGGAAGCGGGAACAACCTTCACCATAACGCTTCAGTCCGATGATCCTGCCGGAGATTGTGACGCTGTCTCCGCATCACTCATGGTCACTGTCGATCAGTTGATCGATGTTTTCGTGGGTCCTGACATCAATATCTGTGTCAACGGTTCCGCCAGTCTTAGCGGTTTCGTCGGTGGCGGGGTCTCTACTGGTCAGTGGGACGGCGGTATTGGCACATTCTCTCCTGACCGTACCGATTTCTATGCGGAGTATACGCCTGACTCCAGTGAGGCGGGAACGACCGTCACCTTGACGCTCATTGCCGACAACGGCACGAACGTCTGTCCGCCTGCTTCGGCCTTTTGTCAAGTTGTCATTGCCGCACTTCCCGTCGTGGAGGCAGGTG
Organism: Bacteroidota bacterium; assembly: GCA_046052625.1. Classification (GTDB taxonomy): domain Bacteria; phylum Bacteroidota; class Bacteroidia; order AKYH767-A; family 2013-40CM-41-45; genus Pollutiaquabacter. The sequence goes on along the minus strand of JBJOMA010000309.1, from coordinate 2,647 downwards.
ATGATGCGGATGTCTGTTACCCCGGTCAAATACAGTTGAACGGTTCTGTCACGGCCGGTGCCACACAAGGTCACTGGACCGGTGGAGCCGGTACCTTCGTGCCGGATCGCAACACCTTGAATGCCGTTTACATCCCTGATGCTTCAGAAGCCGGACAGCCGGTTGAGCTGTATTTGGTCGCCGACATGGATACCTCCAGCAACTGTACCTCCGATTCAGACATGGTAACACTCAATGTGTTCCAGTCCATCGTTGCGGCCGGACCTGACATCCACATTTGCGCCAATGGTTCAGCGACGCTGGGAGGCTTCATCGACGGCCTTGTTACCACCGGGCACTGGACCGGCGGAACCGGAACATTCGTGCCGGATGCCACCGACATGTATGCTGAATACATTCCTGATGAGAACGAGGGGGGGACAACGGTCAACCTGGTACTCGAATTGGACGCTACAGCCGGTTGCTACCTTGTGACCGATACCATCGAACTTGTCATCGATGAGATGCCGATCGTTTTCGCCAGCGGTGATGTGCAGACGTGTGCCGGCGGTGCTGTTACGCTTTCTGCTTATGTAGGAGGCGGAGCTTCCTCCGGACATTGGTCGGGTGGGGCAGGAGCCTTTTCTCCGGACCGTTCGGACCCGAATGCTGAATACACGCCTGATTCATCTGAGTCGGGCTCTGTAGTTACTTTGTACTATGTCACCGAGCAGATTGCAGGCAGCCTTTGTCCTTCAGACTCTTCGCCGGTATTCATCACGGTCGACGTGCAGTCGTTCGCTGATGCCGGTAACGATATGCTGATCTGTTTCGGCGCTTCTGCGACGATCAGCGGAAGTGTTTCCGGATACGTTTCCACAGGAACTTGGACCACGACCGGAGACGGTACATTCCAGGACAGCTCTCTTCTGACAACGATTTACGTGCCCGGTCCCGCCGATGAAGCCGCAGGTTCCGTGGAGTTGATACTTACGCCCGATACCGGCGGTATTTGTCCTCCGATTCCCTCGTCTTTCATCCTTCACATCAATCCGGAGCTTACCCTTTATTCCGAAAACACCGATGCTTCTTGTGCGGGCAGCTCCAATGGTGCAATTGATCTGGTCGTTTCCGGCGGTACAACGCCGTATACGTATGTATGGACCAAGAATGGTTCTACCACTACTTTCGCCACTACGCAGGATCTCACCGGCCTGACGCTCGGTACGTATGATGTCCTCCTCACTGACAGCAATAACTGCACTGCCACCTTCAGTGCCACACTTATAGAGACGGATCCGAATAATCCTATCCTGGTAGGAGTTCCATCCAACACGACCGTTTCATGTGAATCTGTTCCGTCCCCTGCCAGTGTGACTTCCACGGATTACAGTCCGTCAGCACCGGTACCTGTCCTGAGTGAGGTCTCCACGCAGTCGGCCGATCAGGCCCTGTCGGGACATTACAACTATACCATCACCCGTACATGGACAGCTACGGACGACTGTAACCAAAGCACTTCCGCTTCACAGGTCATCACGGTCCAGGACATCACCGCCCCCACTGCCATTTGCAAGAATATCACGGTTCAGCTGGATGCTACGGGTAATGTTTCCATTGTCGGAGCCGACGTGAACAACGGCTCTACGGACAATTGCAGTCCAATGACCTTCAGTGTCACTCCTTCCTCTTTCACTTGTGCCAATGTCGGTCCGAACGCGGTAGTCATGACAGCTACTGATGTGACCGGTAACAGCTCCGCTTGCTCTGCGACTGTCACGGTTCAGGATCAGGTGGCGCCCGTCGCTGTCTGCAAAGACATCACGATCCAGCTCAATTCCTCCGGTTCGGCCACAATTCTTGCAGCCGATATCAATAACGGCTCCAGTGACGCGTGCGGAATCGCCAGCCTGGCTGCCTCCAAGACAAGCTTTGACTGCACCAATGTCGGTGCAAATACAGTTACACTTACCGTCACCGATAACAACGGTAACAGCTCAACCTGTACATCAACGGTCACTGTTCAGGATCAGGTCGCTCCTACGGCGGCTTGTAAGAATATCACCATCCAGCTGAATGCTTCCGGTACTGCGACGATTGTTGCTGCAGATGTTGATAACGGTTCCGCTGACGCTTGTGGCATCGCTTCCCTGTCTGTCTCCAAGACGAGCTTTGACTGTACCAACATCGGTGCTAATACCGTGACGCTTACGGTAACTGATAACAACGGAAACACCTCTACTTGTACGTCGACCGTTACGGTACAGGATGTGACGGCTCCGAATGCCCTCTGCCAGAACATTACGGTTCTCCTTTATTCCACCGGAACCGCTTCTATAACTGCTGCTGACATCAATAACGGTTCGAATGATGCCTGTGGCATCGCTTCGCTTTCCGCCTCTCAGACAGTTTTCACCACTTCGGATGTCGGTATCAATACCGTAGTCTTGACGGTAACGGACAATAATGGAAATACCGCTACCTGTTCATCAACTGTCACGGTGCAGGACGTTGCTGCTCCACTGCCGTTGTGCAAGGACATTACCGTTCAGCTCGATTCTTCCGGTTCGGTCACTATCGCAGCCACGGATATCGATAACGGCTCAAGTGATCCCGGGGGCATCGCGTCCTATACGGCTTCCCGCACTAGTTTCGCATGTGTCAATGT
>JBJOMA010000308.1:0-7656 GCA_046052625.1 Bacteroidota bacterium | reverse complement strand
TTCGGCCAATTGAGCAGGTTCCACGAAACCAACCGGATCGTTCCGGCTGTACCGGACGCCAGCTGAAGGGTACAAGCGATCAATCCTAAGACTAGAAAAAGCCCTTTGAAGCGGTGGAAGTCCGATCGAACAAACATGTGAAGCGGCTTCCTTACTTGCCGGTGCCCAATTTCATCTTTTCGAATGAATTGTCGCGTATTGCTGAAATGGCCCGTTGCAGGGGCTGATTCAGCTTATTGATGACGATGAAGTACGCCTGCAGATCCCAAAGATTACGGGCGATCAGGGCCTTCACCTGCATCTCAATGACTTGTCGGGAAACGGCAAGCCCGGCGGAATCCTCCTTGACACCTGCCTTGTAGGCTGCATTTAGAAAATCCTTCATCAACGCATCCGTGACCGAAAATCCATTGTTGAAGGCTTCCGGATCCGAATACTGCTGGCGCAACTGATTACGGTTGTTGTCCGCATAGGTAAGACAGAAATCATTGAACACGTTCTTACGCAATAATTCAGAGTAGAACGTGCTGCTGTTGCTGGTATCCAAAGGGACGAAGATATCAGGCATGATTCCGCCACCGCCGCGCACCACCCGCTTTTGAGACGTATAATAGGCAGTGGTATCTGAAAAATGAATGCTGTCTGCATAAAACAGTTCTCCGTGCTTGTAGCGATTGGAGAGATCGAGATCGTATTCATCTTCCTCGCCCGGAACATACGGCTTCTGGATGCAACGGCCCGACGGAGTGTAATAATGCGCAACAGTGACGCGCATCATGGATCCGTCAGGAAGCTGAAAAGGCTTCTGCACCAGTCCTTTGCCGAACGATCGGCGTCCGATGATCAAACCGCGGTCCCAGTCCTGGATGGCACCGGAAACGATTTCGCTGGCTGAAGCGGAAGACTCATCAATCAAAACGACGAGCTTGCCTTTTTCCCATCCGCCCACGGATGTGGACATGAAATCTTCCGGATTCGTGGTGCGTCCGCGGGTGAATACGATCTTCTTATCAGCCGACAAGAATTCATCCGCAAGCTCGACCGCACGGTTCAGATAGCCACCGCCGTTTCCCTGCAAGTCCAGGACGAGGCTCGTGGCCCCTTTTTTCTTCAACGAGTCGAGTCCAGCACGGAATTCCATCGGTGTCGAGTCGGCGAAACGTGAGATCTTGATATAACCGATCTGCGGAGCGACCATTATAGCTGCATCCATGGAGAAAATCGGAATCTGGTCGCGGGTGATGGTGTAATCGATGAGCCCGGGAGCGTTCCTTCTGTAAATGGTCACCTGCACCTTGGTGCCTTTCGCCCCCCGAAGACGTTTGAATACATCATTATTGGTGATCTTCACCCCGGCAACATTCTCACCATCGATCTTCACTATACGGTCACCGGCACGTATCCCGAGCTTGTCGGAGGGACCACCCGGAATCGGCATGGTCACCATGATGGTGTCTTCGTGGATATTGAACTGGACGCCGACTCCCTCGAACTTGCCCACCAGGGGTTCGTTCATTTCGCGCAACTCCTCAAGGGGAATATAGACGGAGTGCGGATCCAGCTGCTTGAGCATGGCGCGAAGCGCTTCGTCGGTCAACTGCTTCTCATCGACTGTATCGACGTATGTCATTTTCAGGATTTCCATCGCCGACTCCAGCTTGCCCGGTCGCTGCGCTTCAACAGCCAGACAGCTGAAGGTGAAAACAGTAAAAAAGACGGTACGGAGATAAAAAGAGGGGATTGAACGCATAGGTTGTCGATTACTTATCAAAGATACGGCACATTCCATGCCATGGTTCCGTTTCCGGGTCAAGTTATCGAAACCGGATTGTGCGCTGAAGGAGTAAAACTCCATCAACCGAACGTCAGATTTTCAATCGGTGGCCATGGCCATACCGGCCAGATAACCGGTGGTCCATGCAGCCTGGAAATTGAATCCGCCGGTCAATCCGTCGATGTCCAGCACCTCTCCTGCGAAATAAAGTCCGGGGATCCGCTTGCTCTGCATCGTCCTGAAATCCACCTCGGAAAGTTCAATTCCGCCGCAGGTCACGAACTCGTCCTTGAAGGTCGTTTTTCCTATTACAGCATAGCTGTCTTTGCAGATCACCTGACAGAGACGGTCCAATTCATCTTTTCGCAAATCCTGCCAGTTAACGTCTGAACGCACCCCCGAACGTTCCAGGAGGTACTCCCACAGCCGTCTTGGAAGCTCCAACGGCATCGCATTATTGACTTTCATGGCACCCTTCTGTCTGCGAAGCGCTGCGATCTGCTCTGAAAGCTGTTCCGGAGCGAGGCTTCCGGACCAATTTACCGACACCTCGAATGAATAGTTCCGTTCCGCCAATTTGCGTGCACCGAGTGAACTGAGTTTCAGGACGGCGGGACCGCTCAGTCCCCAATGGGTTATCAGCAAAGGACCTGTAACGGACAGCCGTTCAGCCGGCAACTCTACTGTAACCGGATTGACACTAACTCCCATCAGTGAAGTAAGCTTCGGGTCAGGAATATTAAAAGTGAATAGCGAGGGAACCGGCGCTACGACCGTATGTCCGAGTTTTACCAACCAATTGAATCCGACCAACTTCGGCTGACCGCCGGTAGCAACTAATACGCGGTCGAAATCCTCCGACGAGCCATCACGAAATACAATCCTGAAGCCCGGTTCAAGCGGAATCAGCTCACCCACCGATGCATGCAGGCGGATCTCCACACCGACAGATACTGCGGACCCGGTAAGACAATCTACGATTGTCTGTGAGTCGTCTGTAACCGGAAACATCCTTCCATCCGCTTCCGTCTTCAACAGAACACCCTGCTCTTCAAACCATGCGACCGTATCACCGGTCATGAATCTGCTGAAGGCCTGACGGAGCGGTTTGGCGCCCCTGGGATAATATGTCGCAAGTTCAACCGGATCGAAACAGGCATGGGTGACGTTGCAACGTCCTCCTCCGCTGATCCGAACTTTGGAAAGCACCTTCGATCCTGCCTCCAGCAAGACGACGATTGATTCGGGGCAATGTTTTTTTGCCGTTATCGCGGCAAAAAAACCTGCCGCACCGCCACCGATGACCGCTATCCGCATATTAAGTTCAGGAGGAAGAGGAATCTCTGCGTCCTCTAACTTCCACGCAAAAGTATCAATAATGCGAAGGTCCCACCTCAGTTACCCCCGTATTTACGACCTTTGCAGGCGTGAATCACTACCCGGAAGACATCCTTCAAGCGCTGGAATTCGACCGTATCCGTGAGCGGGTGGAAAGCCATTGCCGTTACGCCACTTCGCGCGAAAACGCACGATCCATTCGGCCGATTCATGACGAAGCGGCGCTACTGGAGGAACTGGCCCGAGTAGAGGAATACCGCCGTACTTCTGAGGGAGGCGGACATTTTCCCGACTTCCTGTTCGATGATTTCACCAAGGAAGCGCAGCTGCTTGGAAAGGCAGGAGCCGTGCTTACGGAGTCGCAACTGGGTCGCATCCGGTCGGCCGTGAACATCGTCAATGACCTGCTACGGTTCCTGCGGACCCGATCGGTCGCTTTCCCTTCTCTGGCAGGGATGGCGAATGAAATTCCGGAGAGTACGGAAATCCCCGCACTGATTGACCGTATTCTGGACCAGCAGTCGCAGGTACGCAGCTCAGCTTCCCGCGAGCTGCAGGAGATCCGACAGCAACTAACCGTCAAACGGCGCGAGGCAGACAAACGGTTCCGCGGCTATATCAACGAACTTAAAAAGCACGGCTGGCTGCGCGACAACGAGGAGAATTTCCACAACAATCGCCGTGTACTGGCTGTACCGACTGAGTTCAAGAAAGACATCAAAGGAATCGTTCACGGAAAAAGCGAATCGGGTAAGACCACATTCATCGAACCTGAAGGATTGGTGGAGCTGAACAATGCGGTAGCGGAACTGGAGCAGGATGAACGCAACGAGATCATCCGCCTGCTTCGCGAAACCACCCGACAATTACAACCGCATGCAGGAAGCATTTTGGACCGGCTGAAGTACTTGCTTGACTTGGACTTGATCCGGGCCAAAGCACGGTTCTCATTGGAAGTGAACGGCCGTTTGCCGGAGTTGAGCGATCAACCGGAAATGAGATTGGTGAACGCCTACCATCCGCTGCTGTTGCTTCAGAACCGTGCTGCAGGAAAAGAAACGATCGCTTTGAACCTGCGACTGGACAACAAAGACCGGATCATCATCATCAGCGGACCGAATGCCGGCGGGAAATCCATCACGCTGAAGACCGTCGGGCTGTTGCAATTGATGTTACAGAGCGGACTGCCCGTTCCTGTCGGAGAGGGTTCCCGCATGGGCTTTTTCCGCCACTTGCTGGCAGATATCGGCGACAGTCAATCGATTGAAAACGCGCTAAGCACCTACAGTTCCCGTTTGATCAAAATGAATCATTTCCTGCGCATGGCGGGAAGGAAATCGCTGGTGCTGATCGACGAATTCGGGACGGGCACGGATCCGGAATTAGGAGGCGCAATCGCCGAGGTGATCCTGGAAGAACTTAACAGACGGAATTGCTTCGGCGTCTTCACTACCCATTATACGAATATCAAACTGCTGGCCGACCGGTTGGAAGGCGTCCGCAATGCTTCCATGCTTTTCAATCCGGAGACCTTACAGCCGCTCTATAAACTGGTGGTTGGTCAACCGGGAAGTTCCTACACGTTCGAAGTAGCAGAAAAAATCGGCCTTCCGGGTCCGGTCCTTGAAAGAGCTCGTAAAAAAATACGGGAAGACAAACTGAAACTGAACAACCTGCTGTCCGATCTTCATCAGCAGAAACACCGTGCGGAAGAGGAATTGCGCCAGCTCAAGCTGAACCGCGACCGGACCGTACAGGCGGAGCAGAAGTTCGAAAAACTGAGCGAGCGGCTGGAAAATAAACTGGAGAAAGAAAAAAGCCGTAGGGAGGAGACACGGAAACTCACCGAGCTGGGGCGAAAAATGAAGGCGTTCTCCGAGGAATGGGCAAAAACGAAAGACAAGAAAGGCATCATCAAGAAATTCGCGGGTGTCATGACAGCGGAATTCAAGAAGCAGTTGGCGGAGAACGCTCCGGAAAAGTTAGCCAAGCGAAAGCAGGCGCTGATAGAAAAGCTCCGGCAGGAAATCACCGTCGGCAGCAAGGTGCGGATGCTGAAGGGACGACAAGTCGGAACTGTCGAGAGGATCCATAAGGACAATGTGCAGGTCGACTTCGGTAACATGATCGCAACCGTGGCAATCGGAAACCTGGAATTGTACAAAGAGGAGGAAAAGAAAAAACGGTAAGCTGAGTATTCCGCTTACCGTTTCCTTTTAACGGGTAGTCAATCAGAGCAGCCCGGCGATGATTTTCTCTACTGTAACTCCGTCAGCTTCGGCACGATAGTTACGTACGATACGGTGGCGAAGGATAGGTACTGCGACGGCACGGACATCCTCGATATCAGGTGAGAATTTACCGTGAAGCGCGGCATGGCACTTGGCACCGATGACAAGGTATTGCGATGCACGGGGCCCGGCACCCCAGGAGACGTAAGTATCGACCTCCTTGGTAGCAGTAGCAGTGTTAGGACGGGTCTTCGTAGCCAAACCGACTGCATATTGGAGGACGTTATCCGGCACCGGTATGCGACGGACGAGGTCCTGGAAATACCGGATCTCCTCGCCGCTGACCACCTTCTGAAGAACCGGCTTGACGTCCGAAGTCGTATTACGCACTACCTCCACTTCCTGGTCGAAAGCAGGATAGGTCAGAAGAACATTGAACATGAAACGGTCGAGCTGTGCTTCAGGAAGCGGGTAGGTTCCCTCCTGCTCGATGGGATTCTGGGTAGCAAGGACGAAAAACGGCTGAACCAATTCATACCGTTTACCGGCAGCGGTGACCGCATACTCCTGCATGGCTTCCAGGAGTGCAGACTGCGTCTTAGGAGGCGTACGGTTTATCTCGTCCGCCAGGATGATGTTCGAGAAGAGCGGCCCCTTGATGAAACGGAATTGCCTGGATTCATCCAGGATCTCCGTGCCGATGATATCAGAAGGCATCAGGTCCGGTGTAAACTGGATTCGGTTATAAGTAAGACCCAGCGATTGTGCGATCGTATTGACGAGCAATGTTTTTGCAAGTCCGGGAACACCGACCAGCAGACAATGGCCGCGACTGAAGATGGAAATCAGCACATCCCGGACGACCTCATCCTGACCGATGATGACTTTGCCGATTTCGCTTCGCAGCTGCCCGTACTTCGCTTGCAGGTCTTTGACTGCTTCGACATCACTTGAATAGTTTTTCATACTTATTCGTTTGGAGAGGAGACAGCAGTTCAGTCAGCGGATACCCAGTGATCCAGCGACTTACAGCCTCCCATCGTATCATTGATCCTGATATAGGTGATTTTCCTTTTCTTAGAAATCCACTCGCTCAGCGCCTTATTCTGCTTTTCGGAAAGCGCGACTTCCTGGATCTTCTGATAATCGTCTTTCAGATTGGCTTTGTGCGGCAAGGAACGGCTCTTTACCGTTACGATACGGTAAGCTCCTTTTCCATCAGAAGTCGAAGTAAGCAGCGGCGGAGTGATTTTACCGATTGCGATGGAATCGACCTGGAAGAAAAGAGCACGGTCCATCTTATCGGGCGAAAGTCGCGGAGTACCGGTCTCCTGGTTGATAAGAAGTCCACCGCTGTTTCGTGTGTCCTCATCATCGGAATAGCGCTGTGCGGCTTCCTCGAAGGTGATTTTTCCGGCTTCGATGGCCTGGCGCAGACTGTCCAGGTAGTTGACGCACTGGTAAAGGTCGGCGTCATTGGTCTTCGGTTGCAAGAGGATATGACGGACATTGACCTGATTGCCTCTGCGTTCAATCATCTGTAACAGGTGAAAACCGAACTTGGTCTCTATGATGGCACTCAATTCACCAGGTTTCAAGTTGAAGGCGGCTGCCTCGAATTCAGGTACCATCGTTCCACGTTCGAAGAATCCGAGCTCACCACCTTTTTTCGCTGATCCGGGATCCTGTGAATACAAGGCTGCATAAACGGCGAATTCATCACCGGCAAGAATCTTAGCACGGTATTCCTCCAATCGGGCTCGGACAGCAGCCCTTTCCGCTGCGGAAACGGGCGGTTTGCGCAGGATCTGCGCTATCTCCATTTCTGCATCGATATAAGGTAGACTGTCGGCAGGAATGCTCTCGAAATAGGCCCTTACTTCCGTAGGTGTGATGGTGACGTCCTTCGTGATTTTTGACTGCATCGTCTGAACCAGCAATTGGTCACGGATGACATCCCTGAGTTCATCCTTCAACTGACGGATCGTGGTTTTGAAATAAGCCTCCAGCTGCTCCTCGGATCCGATCTGCTGGACATAGTAGCGCATCCTTCTGTCCAATTCGCCCTCTACCTGTCCGTCAGAAACGGTAACGCTGTCCAGTTGCGCCTGATTGATGAGCAGTTTCTGCAAGATAAGCTGATCGAAAATCAGGCAACGGCTTTCAGGATCGTCTCCACCCTGCGCAAGCATTTTTACGTATTGCTTTTCGATATCGGACTTGAGGACAATCTGTCCTCCGACCGTCGCCATGATCTGATCCAGCAGTTCCTGTGAAACTGCCGGTCGGCTCCACAAAACCGAAAGCGTAATC
>JBJOMA010000307.1:0-4574 GCA_046052625.1 Bacteroidota bacterium | reverse complement strand
AATCTCTTGCTGTCCGAACAACTTCCCCTCGAAGATCGCCTGAAGTTCAGACTTAAATGCAGCAGCGTCCTTGGCGATGATACAAAGAGATTCCAATCCCGTATTGAGGACCATAGGTTCATTCACCAGACAGTGCCGGCCGTTGAATAGCGATGCAAGCAATTTCAATTTGATACCGGTGGATTGAAAGGTCGGCAATACGTTCACTGCGGCTGCGGCGACATGCTCATGTATCTCCTCCTGCGACAATCCATCCAAGAGCCTGACGTTAGGAGTCTTTGACACCAATAATTGCAACTCATCCGAAGGATTGGAACCGGCGATGACCAACGGATAGGGCAATCCCGCGAAGACATCACGGACCAGGAAACAGGCGGCCTGGTTGTTCTCTCCGATCGACAGATTGCCGTGATAAAAGGCGAAATCACCGGTGCCCGTCCGGCAGGTAACCTGATCGAACGGATGAAACGCAGGCAGATAGAAAGTCTTTCCGTAATGTGTCTGAAAGTAGGCGGTATCGTCCGGGGAGATCGCGGCAATGGCAGTGGCTTTCCGAAGGACCGGCTCGTATCTCCGAAGTTTAAACGCCTCCACCCGCAGGTAGAAGTGTTTGGACAAACGGCGCTCGACGGAGGCAAGCCCGTTGTAATAGTCGTGCTCTACGTTATGCGCCCGCACGATGCACTTTCTCCCGTCGAAGGCGGGACGATTCATGAAAGCGGAGCAATGGATCCCTTCCACCAGGATCGGATCGGAATCAGACAACAACCGGTCTTCCAGCTCGGAGGATGTACGGGAGCGTACAATGAAGGGTTGAATACCGAACAGCAGCGCAGTATTTTTTCTGCGCTTATAATAATGCACCTCTGTGCAATAGTCAGCCAAGGCGTCTTGTCGCTGCCTGCTGCTTTCAAAACAATGCAGCTTGATGCTGACACCGGCACGTGACAAGGCTTTCAGCTTGTGGAAGACATCGATCACGCCTCCGTAATTAGCCGGCAGCGGAATATCGAAGGAGACGATATGCAAGTGCGGCTTGTCAGACATCTTTCAAAGCCTCTAACAATCTTGCCCGTTCGTGCTCCCAAGTGAGCGAATCAGACGCCTTTTTCAGATTCTCCTTCCAGCCTGCAACTGCCGGGTCGCCTTTCACCAGTCGGTTCATGGTATCAGCGATAACGTTCGGATCCACGGAGGGAAGCAGGATGCCGATGCCGTATTCGTCGACGATGCGCCGAATTTCCGGAAGATCGGAAGCGATGACCGGCAATCCGGCATGGATATAATCGAAGAGTTTATTAGGCAATGAATACCTGTAATTAAGATTGGTAGGTTTGTCCAAGGTCAAACCGAAATCGGCCAAGCGTGTCAGTTTTCGGAGTGCAGCCGGAGCCATCTTGGGCAGAAAGCGAACTTTGTCTTCCAACTTCGATTCGGTGACCGTCCGTTTGAGTTGGTCGATCACATCGCCGCCGCCTACGAGGAGCAGCAGTGCATGGTCGACGTAGCGCATCGCCTCTACGGCCTCTTCCGCGCCACGGTGCATGTTTATTCCAGCTCCTTGCAGCAGGAAAATGGTGCGGTCCTCAGGCAGCGCGAAATCAGCACGCGACTTGGTAACGAAGATATCCTGGTCGCCGAAGGTGTCGGTCAACGGTATGTTGCGAACGACGTGGACCTGTTTACCGTATTGTTCGCGATATAACCGTGCAATGGACTCATTGACGGTCATGACAGCTTTCAGGCGCGGGAAAATCATCCGTTCTATGCGTTGCCAAAAGCGTTGAACGCGCGGACGACCGGACAGTTCGGGCACCTCGGTGAAGTATTCGTGGCTGTCGTACAGCAATTTCTTGCGCTTGATACGGGAAGCAAGGTACGCTGCAGGAAGCGTATCCAGATCGTTAGCGACAATAAGTTCAAACGGATGAAAAAGGAGATAGAAGAATAGCCGCATATTGAAGGCAGCATACATGAACGGACCTTTGACAAAGGGCAGCTGAAAGCGGACAGTACGGTAGGCGCGGAGTCCGGGCGACTGACTGTCAGGGAGTCGGCGACCGACCACAGTGACCACGGCTCCTTCGCTGCGCAAAGTGACGGCGGTCCGGTGAACACGCTGGTCCGTCACCAGATCACTGATGACGACGATGAGTGTTTTTTTTCCGCGCAAGTCCATAATACCCAAAAACACGTGGAAAAACGGGAAAAATGATTAATTCCCGCGTGTTCCGCTTTTGTAAAAAGCCCAAAAATGGCGTATTTTTGCTAAAAATCACAATTTATACATGAAAAAGCAAAGTTATTCTAACCATAAACAATACGTCTGGTGGTTTCACGGCCTGTTGTTGGGACTTTGCCTTGCCTTGTTCATCGGCGAGATGATTCATTTCATCCAATCGATGGACGATGTAGCCGAGACGCTGTCGGCCGGTCTTTTGCTGCTGGGTTCCGGCATACTGCTTTTTTTCTTATTCACGATACGTTACTACGCAGTACGGTTGCAAGACCGGATCATCCGCATGGAGGAGCAACAGCGTCATATCCAACTCACCGGCAAGCCGCTGGATCACCGGTTGCACATGAAGCAGATCGTAGCGTTGCGCTTCGCGCCGGATGACGAGTTCGAAAAGCTCTGCAAGCGTGCGGTTGACGAGCACCTTTCACAGGATGAGATAAAGAAACACATCCATCGGTGGCGGGGTGATTATCACCGGGTTTGAACTTACTGACTTCCATCATTGTTAACAGTATTCATCCAAACATAAATTACCATACTCATGAATACGCTGAACGAACAAGAACTCGAAAAGAAATTCCAAGAGCGCATTGACAAAGGCGAGGTCATCGAGGCCAAGGACTGGATGCCCGAGCGGTACCGCAAGCAGCTGATCCGTATGATGAGTCAGCATGCCCACTCCGAAGTGGTCGGCATGTTGCCGGAGGGGAACTGGATCACGCGTGCTCCGAGTCTTCGGCGCAAGTGTGTGTTGCTGGCCAAGGTACAGGACGAAGGAGGACACGGTCTCTACATCTACAGCGGAACCGAAACGCTCGGAATATCCCGAGAGGAACTGGTCGATGAGTTGTTGTCGGGCAAAGCGAAATATTCCAGCATCTTCAACTATCCTACTTTGACCTGGGCGGATATCGGTGCCATCGGCTGGCTGGTCGACGGCGCAGCCATCATCAACCAGACAGCGCTTGCGAAATGCTCATACGGTCCTTATGCCCGTGCGATGGTACGTATCTGTAAGGAGGAGAACTTCCATCATAAGCAAGGCTACGAAATACTGGCCACGCTGATGAAAGGCACTGCCGAACAGCGCGCCATGGCGCAGGACGCGATCAACCGTTGGTGGTGGCCTTCCCTGATGATGTTCGGTCCCTCCGACAAGGACTCCCCGAACAGCGCTGAACTGATGCGATGGAAAGTGAAACGCTATTCCAATGATGAATTGCGGCAGCGCTTCATCGACCGCACGGTTCCCCAGGCGGAGAACATCGGGTTGTCGATCCCAGACGCGGAGTTGAAGTGGAATGCCGAACGTCAGCACTATGATTTCGGAACGATCAACTGGGACGAATTCTATCAGGTGATCGGCGGTCACGGGATCTGCAACAAGGACCGATTGAAGGCGCGACGCAAAGCGCACGACGACGGTGCTTGGGTGCGAGAAGCCGCCAATGCCTATGCCCGGAAGAAAGCCGGACAGATGATCGCCGCCTGAAAAAACCGCAACTACACACTACCATCACCATGAAAAAAGACCAGTGGCCGCTTTGGGAAGTATTCACGCAAAAGCGCTCGGGATTGCCGTTCGAGCATGCCGGTAACGTGCATGCGCCCGACAAAGAGCTGGCGCTCACCAATGCCCGCGATGTATATTCACGGCGCAACGAAGCCACTTGCATCTGGGTGGTTCCGTCAGACGCCATCGTATCAAGTACGCCGGAAGACATGGGGCCTTTCTTCGAGCCGTCCAACGACAAGATCTACCGCCATCCTAATTTCTACCGCACACCGGGAGCCAGTTTCGAATAAGAACGCCGACGCACCACATGACAACCCAACAAGCCCTTTTCGAATATTGCCTGCGGCTCGGTGATACCAGTCTCGTACTCGGCCAACGTCTCGCGGAATGGTGCGGGCATGGTCCTGCGCTGGAAGAGGACATCGCACTGACCAACATTTCACTCGACCTCATCGGACAGACGCGCGCATTTTATACGCATGCCTGCACGATCGAGAACAAAGGTCGTACAGAGGACGATCTGGCTTTCCTCCGCAGCGAGCGTGACTTCCGAAACGTACTGCTGGCGGAACAGCCGAATGGCGACTTCGCCCAGACCCTTTTGCGTCAATTCCTTTTAAGCAGTTTCCAGGTCCTGCAGTATTCCGGGCTTTCCAACAGCAAGGATGAGACCTTGTCCGCGCTCGCACAGAAATCGTTGAAGGAAGTTACCTATCACCGTCGGCACAGCGCCGACTGGGTAGTCCGTCTCGGTCAGGGCACCGATGAAAGCAGGAGACGTATGCTTTCTGCCATCGAGGAATTATGGATGTATGTAGA
>JBJOMA010000306.1:0-12281 GCA_046052625.1 Bacteroidota bacterium | reverse complement strand
TCAACATGTCAACCAAGAAAAACATCACCATCCTCGGCTCCGGACTTGTCGGCAGCCTGCTTTCCATCTACCTCGTCCGCCGCGGCTATCAGGTGACCGTGTACGAACGCCGTCCCGATATGCGGAAAGAGAAGATCGTGGCCGGCAGGTCCATCAATCTTGCACTCTCCGACCGCGGCTGGCGCGGATTGGAAGGGGTCGGTATCGCGGAGGACATCCGTCGTATCGGGATTCCCATGCACTCAAGGATGATGCACAGTGTCAACGGTACGCTCACCGCGCAGCGTTATGGGGAAGGAGACCAGGCGATCTACGCCACTTCCAGAGGCATACTGAACTGCGAGATGATGAATCTTGCTGAGCGAAGCGGCGTGAAGATCCATTTTAATCATCGTTGTACTCACGTCGATCTGGAGCGTAAGCGTGCCGATTTTGAAACCGCTTCAGGCGAGAAATTGTCCGTCAACAGCGACCTGATTTTCGGATCGGACGGTGCTTTTTCAGCTGCTCGGTTGGCCATGCAGCTATCAACGGACCGTTTCCAGTATTCGCAGCAGTACCTCGCGCATTCCTACAAGGAATTACTGATTCCCGGTACGGAAGACGGCGGATTCCGCATGGAAAAGAATTGCCTGCACATCTGGCCCAGAGGCGGTTACATGATGATCGCACTTCCCAACCTCGACGGAAGTTTCACCTGTACGTTGTTCTTCCCCGTTCACGGCGATCCTTCTTTCGCATCCTTGGATACGCGTGAAAAAGTGCGCGCCTTCTTCGAAGAAGTATTTCCCGACGCTGTCCCGTTGATGCCGACCTTGGAAGATGATTTCTTCGGAAATCCCACGGGCTCGCTGGTCACTGTGAAATGCTTCCCCTGGGCCTATAAGGACCACACCTGTCTGATCGGAGATGCGGCGCACGCCATCGTTCCGTTCTACGGACAGGGCATGAATTGCGGCTTCGAAGACTGTACCGTACTGAATGCTTTGTTGGATGAACACAAAGACGATTGGTCTAAAGTCATTCCGGCCTTTGAAAAGTCCCGTAAGCCGAACGCAGACGCCATCGCGGACCTTGCACAGATGAATTTCATTGAGATGCGTGACCGCGTCGGACAGCCGTCTTTTCTGCTTCAGAAAAAGATAGAAGCACGGATCCACGAACGGCATCCCGAGAAATGGTTACCGCTCTATTCGCAGGTCACGTTTTCCGATATCCCTTACTCGGATGCTCTTGCGAACGGTCTTCGTCAGGAGGAGGTCATGCGTAAGGTGATGAGTTTACCAGCTATCGAACAGAAGTGGGACTCACCTGAGGTGGAACAGCTGATCCTCGAGCTGATCGGTTAAAGCGCTTCAAGAAGAAACGGATTTCCGTTTCGCTCCCGACCGATCGAGGTCACCGGACCGTGGCCGGAGTATACCTGCACATCGTCCGGCAGTGTCATCAACCGCTCCCGGATCGAGTTCATCAGGATGTCGTAGTCGCCCCCGGGAAGATCGGTTCTGCCGATGCTGTCACGGAAGAGTACGTCCCCGGAAATGATCGCCTTTTCTGCTTCGGCATAGAATGCCACGTGCCCAGGACAGTGTCCGGGTACGAAAAGTACGCGCAGGGAAGTGTTGCCGAACCGGATTATTTCCCCCTCTGCAAGCTGCTTGACCGGATCCGGTGAGGGTGTTGCACGGATGCCCCACAGTTCTCCGTACAGGTGGGCGCTTCGCAACAGTTCAAGATCGGCGGCGTGTAGCTCAGGCAGCAGTTTCCATTTGGTGCAGACGAATTCATTGCCCAGGATGTGGTCAAGGTGCGCATGGGTGTTCAGCAAACGGACCGGTTTAAGGTCCTCTTCCCGGATGTAATCGCTCAGTTCCTGTTCTTCCTCCCGCGTGTAACAACCGGGATCAATGATGATACATTCACCTGAACGGTCGCTCACGACGTAGGTATTCTCTCCAAAGGGGTTGAAAACAAATGATTTAATGGTCATTGATAGAGGTGCTAAGGTGACTTTTGCCGGTCTGTGGGTACGCAAATTTAAGTACCTTAGCATCACGTGCATCGTCTCGACTTTGGAATGATTTTTCCGCTTCGGATCCTACGTTATTTCCTGACCGCTTCGGTGTTCCTGCCGCTTTTCGCCCAGGCTCAGTTCTATAACGGGTATCAGATGGAATTCGGCAAGAACCGGGTGCAGTACGACGATGCCCGTTTCTGGTCGTTCATGAAGTTTCCGTATTTCGACACGTATTTCTACGTCGGCGGATTGGATATCGCTTCTTACACCGGACGTACGGCCGGAGAGGATCTCCGCAAGATCGAACAGCTGCTTGATTACAAGTTGGACGGACGCATCCAGTTCATCATTTACAATAAGCTGAGCGAAGCGAAGCAGACCAACATCGGCCTTGAGACCGAGGAGAACGTCATGAACAATATCGGCGGCATGACGCGTATCGTCGGTGACAAGGTCTTCCTGTATTTCAACGGAAATCACGAAGAGCTGCGCCGACAGATCCGTGCAGGTATCGCACGTGTGTTGATCGATCAGATCATGTTCGGCGGTGATCTCAAGGATCGTATCCAGAATTCCGCGCTGTTGACTCTTCCTGATTGGTACATCCATGGACTGGTATCTTATATCTCCCGTGAATGGGATGCGGAACTGGATAACCGGGTACGGGACGGTGTCCTCACCAAACGCTATCTGAAATTCAACCGCCTCACCGGCGCCGACGCGTTGTATGCCGGTCATGCCTTTTGGAAGTATGTGGTCGACACCTACACGGCGAATTCCATTTCCAACATGCTGTACATGACCCGTATCAATCGCAATATTGAAAGCGGTTTCAGCTATGTCCTCGGTCAGAGCATGAAGGAGGTTTCAATGAATTTCAATGAATGGCTGAAGACACGTTACGCTGGTTCGGATGATAACCGATCGGCGACGCCGGGCGATCCGGTGCTCAGGAAAACCAAGTCCGGAAGGGTGTACAATCAGCTGCATGTAAGTCCGGACGGCCGCTATGCGGTTTATGTCGTCAATGAGTTGGGCCGTTATCGCATCCGCCTATGTGATCTGCAACGAAAGCGTACGAAGACCGTCCTTCGTAGCGGTTACCGCTCCTATGCACGTGAGACAGACGAGTCTTTTCCGGTCGTCGCCTGGCATCCTACCGGTAAATTATTCTCTTTTATCCGGGAACGGAAGGGTTTTGTATGGATGGGATCCTATACGTTGGAAACGGGAAAGCGCAGGGAGGAGAAACTCTTCAACTTCGAAAAAGTGTTGGACTATTCCTACTCAGATGACGGTTCGGCTATTGTGCTTTCCGGAGTCCAAAAGGGACAGAGCGACATCTTCGTTTTCAATCTTAGGACACGTACCTACGAGCAAATCACCAAGGACCCGTTCGATGACCTGCAGCCCCGATTCATCCGTAACTCTTCCGCTATCGTCTTCACCTCTAATCGGACCAATGATACGCTGACCGCAGATTCGAAGCGCGCGCTGCCGGCCGGGAACAATCTGGATGTATTTTACTACGATTACAGAGGAAAGGCGGGGGTGCTGCGCCGCATCACAGATACACCCGGTGCCAGGGAATTCCAGCCGATGGAATATGATTCGTCATCGGTGAGTTATCTCAGCGATGCGAACGGCATCGTGAACCGCTACGCCGCAACGATTGACAGCGCATTGAGTTATGTCGATACGGTAGAGCACTACAGGATGATCATCCATACGTTTCCGCAAACGAATCGTTCAAGGAGTATAATCTGGCAGGATATCAACAGGCGCCAATCCCACATCGGTGAAATCGTTTACGAGAAAGGTCGGTCACGGCTGTTGATCCAGCGTCGTCCGGAAATCAATACGGACCTGACAAGCATTCCGCCCTCGTTGCTTCGACTGGAAGGTGCTATCGCCAAATCACCTGTGACGAAAGCTACGGAAATCCTTCCTGAGGTCCGGACTCAAAATGATCAGGCTCCATCGGTTATTACCGATTCAAACCGGGTAGACATCGAAAACTATGATTTCCAAAGTGACTTCCCGGAGCAGGCGAGCAAACGTAAAGAGGAAAAACCCGCTCCTGCCGCCGGTCCGACCTTTGCACTGACGCCATCCTCGAATGTTTCCGACACCTTGCAATATCAGTTGCCCAAACAGCGTAATTACGAGACCGCTTTCTCCTCCAACTACTTTGTTTCCCAGCTCGACAATTCCCTGCTCAACCAGACATATCAGCTCTTTACAGGAGGAGCAGTCTATTACAATCCGGGACTGAACGGGTTCTTCAAGTTGGGAATCAGGGATGTGCTGGAAGATTATAGAATTTCAGGCGGCTTCCGGCTTTCCGGTGATCTGAACAGCAACGAGTACTTCCTGAATTACGAGAACCTCAAGAAGCGGCTGGACAAGCAAGTCACGTTCTACCGCCAGGCCATTCTCTTCGATTATGAGCCGTTCTACGGTGCCAAACTGCATTCTCATGAGGCGCGAGGCTATCTCAAGTGGCCGTTCAGCGATGTAACAAGTATCCGAGGATCCCTTGCTTACCGCAACGACCGTTTCGTATACCTCTCGACCGATAATACCAGCCTGCGGTTTCCCAACGAATACCTGAACTGGGGAAGCGCCCGATTTGAATTCGTATTCGACAATTCAATACCGCTGGGACTTAATCTGTACAGCGGTACCCGGATGAAACTGTTCGGCGAGCATTACCGGCAAGTGGATCAACGCTCGAGCGGTTTGACCGTCCTTGGTGCGGATATCCGTTACTACAAGCGGCTGCATCGGGAAATCATCTGGGCCAACCGGTTTGCTTCCGCCACCTCGTTCGGTGTTGAAAAGCTGATCTTTTACATGGGCTCGACCGACAATTGGATCAGTCCTAATTTCAATTACTCCACACCGGTCGATTACTCACAGAATTATTATTTCCAGGCGTTGGCGACCAATATCCGTGGCTTCAATCAGAACATCCGGAACGGCAGCAGTTTCGCTCTGATAAATTCCGAACTTCGGATACCGATCTTCCGTTATCTCTTCAACCGTCCGCTAAAGTCTGATTTCATCCGCAACTTCCAAGTGGTAGGATTCGGCGATATCGGTACGGCCTGGACTGGAGCATCGCCGTACGCGAGTGACAATCCGCTGAACAACGAAACAATCGTCAGTCAGCCGTTCGTAATCACAATCACCAAGCAGAAGGATCCCATTGTGGGCGGATACGGTTTCGGATTGCGCAGCCGGCTACTTGGATATTTCATTCGGGCCGACTGGGCATGGGGGGTGGAGGATCGCGTCGTGCAGGATCGCATGTTCTACTTCTCGCTCGGATTGGATTTCTGATTACCAACGTTTTCAAATTCCTCATGATAGACAAGATAAAACGACTTTCGTCAATGATGCACCCGCAGGTGATCGCTTACCGCCGTCATCTCCACGCACATCCGGAGCTTTCATTCCATGAATTCAAAACGCAAGAATACGTCGAAACCTGCCTCGATCGGCTTGGGATAAAGGACAGGCAACGGATGGCCGGTACCGGTGTTGTGGCGTTGATAAAGGGAAAGAATCCGGATAAACGAACGGTAGCACTCAGAGCGGATATGGATGCGCTTCCGATCCTGGAAGCCAACCAGGTGGATTACAGATCGACCGTCGACGGTGTGATGCATGCCTGCGGTCATGATGTGCATACTGCCTCACTGTTGGGTGTCGCAGGAATCCTTCAGCAGCTGAAAGACGAGTTCGAGGGTACGGTTAAGCTGATCTTCCAGCCGGGCGAAGAGAAACTTCCCGGCGGCGCTTCGCTGATGATTCGGGAAGGTGTCCTTTCGAATCCGGCTCCAGCTTCTGTCATCGGTCAACACGTCATGCCGCAGATACCTGCCGGTAAGATCGGATTCCGCAAAGGGCTCTATATGGCCAGCACGGACGAAATCTATGTCACGGTGCGCGGGAAAGGCGGACACGGCGCCATGCCGCACCTGGTGGTCGATCCGGTGATGATCACTGCGCAGCTGCTGGTGGCATTGCAACAGGTGGTCAGCCGTTTTGCTAAGCCATCCGTACCGACGGTCTTGTCTTTCGGAAAAGTAATCGCTAACGGTGCCACCAACGTGATACCTGATTCGGTCTATCTGGAAGGGACCTTCCGTACGCTCGATGAGGAGTGGCGCGATGAAGCCCACCGCCGGATGACCAAACTGGCCAACGAGTTGGCCGAGAGCATGGGCGGTTCATGTGAGTTTGATATCAAGCGCGGCTACCCGTTTCTCATCAATGACGAGGCGCTTACGGATCGTACACGAAACTGGGCCATAGAATACGTCGGTTCGGAAAATGTCGAAGACCTTGAAATCTGGATGGCCGCGGAGGATTTTGCTTTTTACTCCCAGCAGGCTCCGTCCTGTTTTTACCGGTTGGGTGTACGCAACGAATCCCGGGGAATCGTTTCATCCGTGCATACGAATACGTTCGATGCAGATGAATCGGCACTTGAGACCGGCATGGGACTTATGGCTTGGCTCGCGGTGAAAGAGTTGGAGGCGGCGGGAGGAGCGAAGTAAGAAGTTGCGAGCCTGGAACCAGCCACTAACCACTAAACACTAACCACTAGCTTACGCATCAATCTTCGCGTACTTAGCGTTCTTCTCGATGAAGTCGCGGCGCGGAGGAACGTCATCACCCATCAGCATCGAGAAGATGCGGTCGGCTTCTGCAGCGCTGTCGACCGTCACTTTCCGTAAGGTACGTGTGGATGGATTCATCGTGGTCTCCCACAGCTGCTCGGCGTTCATTTCTCCAAGTCCTTTGTAACGCTGGACGTTGACGTTTTCTTCTTTGCCTTCACCGGCCAGCGCCTTGATGGCCGCCAGTCGTTGTTCGTCGTTCCACGCATAGGTCTGGTCCTTGCCTTTTTTAACGAGGTAGAGCGGAGGAGTGGCGATGTAGAGGTAGCCCGCCTCGATCAACTCTTTCAAGTGGCGGAAGAAGAAGGTGAGGATCAGCGTTGTGATGTGGCTTCCGTCCACGTCGGCATCGGTCATGATGATGACTTTGTGGTAACGGATCTTATCCATGTTCAGCGGACGTCCCTCCTTGCTGTCGTCTCGGAAGACGCCTAGCGCGGTGTAGATGTTACGGATCTCTTCGTTCTCGTAGATCTTGTACTCCATGGCCTTCTCTACGTTGAGGATCTTTCCGCGCAGCGGCAGGATGGCCTGAAAATTACGGTCACGGCCCTGTTTGGCGGTACCGCCGGCTGAATCACCCTCGACGAGGTATAATTCGCATTTCGAAGCGGCGCTCTCGGAGCAGTCGGCGAGCTTGCCGGGAAGTCCGGTCGAAGAGAGTGCGTTCTTACGCTGAACCAGTTCGCGCGCCTTACGGGCAGCATGACGGGCAGTGGCGGCGAGTATGACTTTGTCGACGATCGTCTTGGCTTCGCGCGGGTGTTCTTCGAGGTACGCCTGAAGCATTTCGGCTACCGCCTGGTCGACGGCACCCATGACTTCGTTATTGCCGAGTTTGGTTTTGGTTTGTCCCTCGAACTGCGGCTCCGCCACTTTGACGGAGACAATTGCCGTGAGGCCTTCGCGGAAATCGTCACCGGAGATCTCGAACTTGACCTTTTCAAGCATTCCGGACTTTTCCGCATAGCTCTTCAGCGTGCGGGTCAGGGCGCGACGGAAACCGGCCAGGTGGGTTCCGCCTTCGTGGGTGTTGATGTTGTTTACGTAGGAATGTACGTTCTCGTTGAACGAGGTGTTGTACAACATGGCTACTTCGACCGGGATGCCGGAGCGTTCTCCCTCGATGAAGATGGGCTCCGGGATAAGCTTCTCACGGTTAGCATCGAGATAAGCGACGAATTCCTTAAGGCCGCCTTCGCTGTAGAAGGAATCGCTTACAGCCGCGTCACCTTCCGCATTACGCTCGTCCGCGATATTGAGGCGGATGCGCTTGTTGAGGAATGCGAGCTCGCGCAGACGCGTGGCAAGCGTGTCGTAATGATAGACTCCGGAGGAGAAGATGGTCAGGTCCGGGGTGAAGGTGACCGTGGTGCCCGTGCGGTCCGTAGTGCCGGTTTCACGCACCGGGTACATAGGTTTACCGCGCTCGTACTCCTGTTCGAAAATCTTTCCGTTGCGATGCACGACCACTTTCAGGTGAGTCGACAATGCATTCACGCAGGATACGCCGACTCCGTGGAGACCGCCGGAAACCTTGTAGGTGTCCTTGTCGAACTTTCCGCCCGCGTGCAGGACCGTCATGACCACCTCCAGCGCGCTTTTCTTCTCCTTCGGGTGAATGTCTGTGGGAATTCCTCGTCCGTCGTCTTCGACAGAAATGGAGTTGTCCGGAAGGATCTTGACCGTGATGTTCCGGCAATAGCCGGCCAACGCTTCATCGATGGAATTGTCTACGACTTCATAGACCAAGTGGTGAAGGCCTTTGAAGCCGATGTCACCGATATACATCGCGGGCCGCTTGCGAACGGCTTCGAGACCTTCAAGGACCTGGATGCTGTCGGCACCGTAATCCTGACTTTTTTTCTGAACGGGTGTTTCTTCTGCGGACACGTTGGGCTTGATAAATTCACTCATGAGTAATTCCGTGATCCTTTCACGTAAGGGATGATTGTAAGCGCTTTAATACGGCTAAAACCGGCTGTGGAGGCGGTTTTGCACTACCTTTCGAAGATACGGAAAAGGCCGTTTTTCAGCAAGGGTTACGGACCATTCCGACCCTGTTTTTTTAGGCCTTTAAATTCTATCTATATAATTGATAATCAAATAAATATACAATATAAAAGATGTATTGTTGACGGGCACTCAAGACGCCCGGAAAAAGCGTCCCCAAGAACAGGTTTTTATGCCGCTTTACCGAAGAAAAGAGGAGTGGAAATCAGTATTCCAATTCAAGGTCCAGCCGCTTCTTCAGCTCGTTCAAAGCCGGATTCCGTTCAGCCAACCGGTTGAACTTTTCAGTCGGCGTGTATGGAACCTGAATGTCTTTTCCACTGACTTCAACAAGCAGATCCAGCTGGAGGTGGAAGTTATTCAGTTCTTTCCTGACGTAGGCCAGCAGATCGGCTTTCACCTCAAGGATGTCTTTTTCTATCGCATGGCTGTCTACGACGAACTCCAGCCGGTCTGATTCTTTTACTTCCGGTGCACGCTTCAGCAGCGCAGTCGCAAGCGCGTAGCGCCCCTGTTCGTTTAGACTGTTTCCGAAATTGTTCCAAGCCTTCTGCAAATTCACGGGTGAGTAACTGTCCCGTGGAAGGTCTTGCGCTACTGTTCGCTCGACCCCGTCATTTTTTTTTTCGGCATCCGGGGTTCCGGGGCCTTGAATGGAAATGGTCCGTCGTGTGACCGGCTTTGCAGCGGACGGTGACGGAGGCGGAGCAGGTTTTGCTGCAGTCGGTGCTGCAGACTTCGGAGCAGGCGCAGGTGTAGTCGCAGGAGCAGGAGTAGGGACAGCAGTTGCAGCTGCCTGGGAAGGCGTTGTCTTGGAAGGTGTCGGGCTGCTGACAGGAGCGGGGGCGGCAGGGGCTACAGTTGTCGCAACTGTGTTTTTCCCGTATGTGCAAAGTTTAAGCAGCGTGTATTCCACGTGCAACCGTTGGTTGCGCGCCGACCGGAAATTCAGGTCGGCACCGTGCGTCTGCTCTAATAATCCCAGCAGCCAATCGGCAGTGCATGCCTGAGATTGCAACCGGAATCGCTCCCGGACGGAGGCGCTCACCTCCAATAGCGACAAGGTGTTTTCATCCTTACTGACAAGCAGGTCCCGCAGATGAGAGGAGAGTCCGGTGATGAAGTGATGCGCATCGAACCCGTTGGCGAGGATCTCATCGAATGCCAGCAGTACTGCGGCCGTGTTTCCCGAAATCACATCATCGATGATCCTGAAATAGTAATCATAGTCCAGGATATTCAGGTTTTCGATGGCTGCCTTATAGGTCATGCGGTTGCCGCAAAAACTGACCAACTGGTCGAACATCGAGAGCGCGTCACGAAGAGCACCGTCCGCTTTACGGGCGATGACATGAAGCGCCTCTTCCTCCGCCTCGACACCTTCCTTAACGGCGATGTTCTTCAGGTGCAGTGCGATATCCTCGACGGAAATGCGGTTGAAGTCGAAGATCTGGCAGCGGGAAAGGATGGTAGGGATGATCTTATGCTTCTCGGTCGTGGCGAGAATGAACACCGCGTACGGCGGCGGTTCTTCCAACGTCTTCAGGAACGCGTTGAACGCGCTGTTGCTCAGCATGTGCACCTCGTCGATGATGTACACTTTGTAGCGTCCCATTTGCGGTGCATAACGCACCTGTTCAACCAGTGCACGGATACCGTCTACCGAGTTATTGGACGCCGCATCGAGCTCGTAAATGTTCAGCGAGTGACCTGTATTGAAAGAAGTACACGATTCGCACTTGTCGCATGCTTCTAACTCCTTGGTCACATCCGGGCAATTGATAGTCTTGGCCAGGATGCGTGCCGTGGTCGTCTTTCCGACTCCCCGCGGACCGGTGAACAGGAACGCCTGTGCCAGGTGGTTATTCCGGATGGCGTTCTTCAGCGTCTGTGTGATGTGCGGCTGGCCCACCACCGTGTCAAAAGTGACCGGCCTATACTTCCGTGCTGAGACGACAAAACGTTCCATATGCTTCAAAGATACGATTTGTTCCCTCCCTTCGGACGTCCGGGATGGGTTTGTAGGGGCAGTCATCAGCTTTTTTTTGGAGATTTGCAGTATGACCAAACCCGCTGAACGACCGTCCGGTCTTGGCTCCTCCGGCGAAGAGCGCCATTTCATTCAGGGTCCCCATTCACGGATCAGTGAATTGTTCTTCACCATAAAAGTCGTTGCTGAATTCATCCGTGGATTCCGTGCATTGCATTTCATGGGTCCGTGCATTACGATCTTCGGATCCGCCCGCTTCAAGGAGGGGCATCCGTATTACGGACTCGCACGTCAGATGGGATCCCGTATTTCCTCCATGGGGTTTGTCGTACTCACCGGAGGCGGACCCGGATTGATGGAGGCGGCTAACCGCGGAGCGAAAGATGCCGGTGGTAAATCCATCGGTTGCAACATCGCGCTTCCGAAGGAACAGCATCCGAATCCATACTTGGATAAATGGGTCACACTTGACCATTTCTTCGTCCGAAAAGTCTTGTTGCTGAAATATTCCTACGGTTTCGTGGTGTTGCCCGGCGGATTCGGAACGCTGGATGAGCTTTTCGAAACGCTTACGCTCATCCAGACTGGAAAGATCTCGGACTTCCCGGTAATACTCATGGGCACGGAATATTGGGAGCCGCTCCGCCTTCAGTTGGAAACCATGAAGCGGCAGGGTACTGTTTCGGAATCGGACTTGGATCACCTCTTGGTGACGGACGACCCTGATGCAGCGATGGCGTTCCTGCACAAACATGCCATCAGCGAATTCGGTCTCACCCGTCGGCGTCCGCCACGGCCGATCGGCCTTTTCGGAGAACGCAAGTGGTCGCCGCGCTGGTGACCGCACCGCTAAGGGTAAATCCGCACTGCTGCTCCTACGCAATCCTGCATTGGGGGCGTACTTGCGATAAGTTATCAACAAAGGGGCATTTTATCAACATTCAAAAGCGCTTTTATTGCGCTCCGGTCAAGGTGAGGTTACATTTACCCGGTAACCTCAAAAATCCAATAACAATGAACAAAGCAGAACTGATTGATGCTATCTCCACAGAAGCTAAGATCACGAAGGCCGATGCGTCCCGCGCCCTTGAAGCTTTCATGAACGCCACCACCAAGTCGCTTAAAAAAGGCGAGCGCGTAGCGCTGGTGGGTTTCGGCACCTTCACCGTATCCAAGCGTGCCGCCCGTAACGGCCGCAACCCTCAAACCGGCAAACCCATCAAAATCGCTGCACGTAAAGTGGCGAAGTTCAAAGCCGGTCTCGAACTTGCTGCGAAGATCAAGTGATCATCTGATCCCTATTACCAGAAAGCCCCGCAAAAGCGGGGCTTTCTTTTTTATACGACTTCAGTTGCCGTTGAATACCGGCTGCCTTTTTTCCAGAAACGCTTTCACTCCTTCTCGGTGATCGTGGGTGGCGCCCGCCTGCGTCTGCAATTCCCCTTCCCGTTTAAGTTGCGCTTCCAGACCGTTAGTCATCGATTCATTCAACAACTGCTTGGTCAGCCAGATCCCTCTTGTTGGCATTTTCGCCAGTTGTACCGCCATACGCATTGCTTGCTCCTGAAGT
>JBJOMA010000305.1:0-6166 GCA_046052625.1 Bacteroidota bacterium | reverse complement strand
TGTAATTGAGGAAGTGTTCCGTCATAGCTCCTTTACGAAGATAGGCGGAGGACACTCCTTAGAGATCCAAAGAATAAAAAGAAATCAACGAAGTGTTTTTAAAAAAGAAACGTTCAAACAGCGCCCAGTATCTTGTCGGCAACAGGACACAGATCTTCGTTCGGATGAATCAGTACCGTACGGACACCAGCCGCCTTGCCCGCCTCTTCATCGCGCTGTGCATCTCCAATAAACCAGGAATGAGCGGCCTCGATCCCGAACCGTGCACATGCCTTTTCCAACAGCAGACTCTGCGGCTTCCGGCAGATACAATTACCCTGATCCGGGTGATGCGGACAATAGTAGACCTCGGTGATATAGATATCTGCTGCTGCCAGTCGCTCAATCATCCATTTGTGAAGCTTTTCGACCTCATCCTTGCTGTAAAACCCTTTGGCGATTCCTCCCTGATTGCTAACGACAATCAAGAGATATCCTGCCGACTGAAGTTTCAGTAATGCTTCGACTACCCCCGCGTTGATCCTGAAATCATCGACCTTCCAGGTATACTGACCACGTTCCTCATTGATGACGCCGTCACGGTCCAGGAAAACGGCTTTTTTCTTCTCAGATGACATTCCGAAAATAGACAAGTTGTTGGAAGAATCGTACGATCAGGGAAGGTTGAAGCAGCGCAGTGAACACCCAACCGAACAAGGCGCCCCATAAATGGGCATCGTGGTTGACCCGGGAGCTCCCTTTCTTGTCCATGTAATAGCAGTAAAACAGGTAAGCCATTCCAAAGAGAATGCCGGGAAGACAAAGTATGCCGTAGAGGCAAATCTTTTCCAACGGATTAAAAAGAATGAAGGCGAAAACGACCGAAGATACCGCACCGGAAGCGCCCAACGCATTGTAGGACGGATGATTCAAGTGCTTTCGGTAGGTCGGAAGGATTGCCGTGACCATTCCCCCGAGGTACAAGAGTAGAAAATAATACTGCCCATGCCCTTCGAACACGATACGGAAATAGTCTTCCACGATCGGGCCGAACGAGAAAAACACGAACATGTTGACGAGCAGATGTATCCAGTCTGCATGGATGAATCCGGAGCTGATGAACCGATACCATTCCCCGCGGGAGCGTACTACGAACGGATTGAAGATGAACCGTTCCTGAAGCGAACGGTTATTTAATGCCGACAGTGTAATGACGAGCGTGATGACCAACAACAAGATCGATACCGACATGCGCAATCCGCTTATCAGACGTTGAACCTGAAATGCATGATGTCGCCGTCCTCGACCGTATATTCTTTCCCTTCAACGCTGAGCTTACCGGCATCCCGGCAGGCGGATTCGGAACCGAACTTGATAAAGTCGGAAAAATGGATCACCTCGGCACGGATAAATCCTTTTTCGAAGTCAGAATGGATGACCCCGGCGGCCGCAGGCGCCATCATGCCGCGAGTGATCGTCCAGGCTCGGACTTCTTTCTCTCCGGCGGTGAAATAGGTCTGCAAGCTGAGCAGCCGGTAGGCGGCGCGAATCAGTTTTGAAACACCGGATTCGTCGAGTCCCAGATCATTCAGGAACGCTTTCCGGTCGTCGAAGGAGTCCAGCTGCGTGATTTCAGCTTCAATTGCAGCAGCGATCACCAATACTTCCGCTTTTTCGTCCTTCACCGCTTCCTTCAGCTGTTCAACGTATTTGTTACCGGTCACGACAGAACCTTCGTCTACGTTACAGACATAAAGCACAGGCTTTGCCGTGAGCAGGAAGATGTCGGCGATGAACCGGAAATCGTCTTCAGAGACAGGCGCCGAACGTGCCGGTTTCCCTTGCTCCAGGTGTTGTTTGAATGTCTTAAGTACATCGAGGCATTTTCCGGCCTCCTTGTCCCCACCCGCCTTAGCAATTTTCTCCGTACGGCTGATCTTCTTTTCGACGCTTTCAAGGTCTTTCAACTGAAGTTCGGTATCGATGGTCTCTTTGTCACGCACCGGGTTGACATTACCATCGACATGTACAACGTTGGGGTCGTCGAAACACCGGACTACATGGATGATGGCATCGCATTCGCGGATATTGCTGAGAAACTGATTGCCTAGTCCCTCACCCTTCGATGCGCCTTTCACCAATCCGGCGATATCGACGATTTCAATGGTTGTAGGTATAACCCGCTGAGGCTTCACCAGCGTTTCCAACTGATTGAGCCGATCATCTGGTACGGTTATGACACCCAGGTTGGGCTCAATAGTGCAAAAAGGAAAATTAGCCGCCTGCGCTTTAGCGTTGGAGAGGCAGTTGAACAGAGTGGACTTGCCGACATTCGGAAGTCCGACGATACCGCATTTCAATCCCATAATCGGTTACTGGTAGAATTGTTATTATGATTAACGATGTGTGCTGTCACTTACCGCTCGTGATGGCATTGTATTTAAGCGAATTGGCCGGGTCGACCTGCGGTAATAGCTGCATCAGCTGAGTCTTTTCGTCGCCGGAAGCCTGAGAAAACAAGGAGACGATCTCATCCGCCTTGGCATTGAAGAATACCTGTAATGCGAAAGAGTTCGGCCGGAAGTCATACACCTTTTTCAATTCCTTCAGGGCGGTCAGTACATTCGCCCGGCCGTCCGTCACATTGTCCGACATGAGATCGAATCCCTGACGGTGGTATTTATACAGGCAAGTACGAAGGCCCTTGAATTGCGTATGCAGAAGGTTCTCCACCAGCCAGTAACGGTTCCGCTGGTTCTCAAATGCTTTCCAACCGCGTTCCGGCATCGCCTGGGCGTTATTCACGATGGTCTGTGCACGCATGAAGTACGGTGTTCCGCCTTCCTGCGAATAGGAATCATAATCCAGGCCGAGCAGGATATAGACATAATAGCCGATGACGGCGGTGAGGTTGCTGTTGATGTTCGCCTCGTCGAATTCGAGCACCTGGTCCTGCAGATAACGGAAGAGGAAATCGTTGTCTTGGTGATTGAACATCGGACAGTTATAGGAGCTCCGGTAAACGGGACGACGCGACTGGATCTGGATGTTGGCTTTGAAATCCTCGACACTGACACGCTCGGAGATCGTAATCGTCATACTGCATTCGATCCTTTCCTGATTCAGGAACTGGTCGTTAGTCCACTTCCGGTTATTGATGAATTCGCGGAGCGAAGTCTGCAATGTCTGGTAGATCGTCCGGTCGCTTTCGGTCGCATTGGGTGAAAGGACGCTGACCGTACAGTTCAGTTCCTGTGCCCGGAGTGACGACGCGGTAATCAGGGTTACTGTCAGTAAAGTCAGACGTATCAGGCGGATGGTCATTTTCAACTTTCGGTTTTCTGTTTGATGGCGGGGAGCAATGCTTCCACCAGGTCTTTCGCCACTTCTTTTTTTGACTTCAAAGTAAAAGCCTTGGAAGCTCCGTCTGCGGATAACAATGTCACTTTGTTCGTATCGTGACCGAATCCTGCACCTTGGTCCCTAAGCGAATTAAGAACGAGGAAATCAAGATTCTTGCGTTTGAGCTTGTCCTCGGCATTCGCCAGTTCGTTGTCCGTTTCCAGGGCAAAACCTACCAGGGTCTGGTCTTTCTTTTTCAATCGGCCCATTTCCTGAAGGATGTCCGTGGTGGCCACAAGATGCAAGTCCATACCCTCTCCTTTTTTCTTGATCTTTTCCTCCTTTACGTTCTCCGGTTTATAGTCGGCGACCGCGGCAGACATGATGACCAGACCAGCCTCTTTGAAGGCGGCATCACATGCCTGCTTCATTTCCCAAGCCGACTCCACGTCGATGCGTCGGATGGAGGTGTGACGAACTTGCTCCGAACTGGGACCGCTGACCAGTGTGACAGTAGCTCCTCGGGCGGCCAGCTCTTCAGCAATTGCGAAACCCATCTTCCCTGAAGAACGGTTACCGATGAAGCGCACCGGATCGATCGCTTCCCATGTAGGACCGGCAGTAACGAGCGCCTTGACACCTGCCAACGACCTACCATCAACGAAAAAAGTGTGTAAAGATTGGAGGATGTTATCCGGCTCTTCCATTCGCCCTTCGCCGGAAAGACCGCTGGCTAATTCACCGACTCCGGGAGGTATCAACCGTACGCCGTGACGAATTATACAATCCAGATTTTCACGGGTGGCGGCATGTTTCCACATGTCGAGGTCCATTGCTGGCGCCACCATGACGGGACAACGTGCAGAGAGATAGACCGCGGATAGCAGATTGTCGCATGAACCGTGAGCCATCCGGGAAAGCGTTGAAGCGGAAAGCGGTGCAATCAGGAACAGATCCGGCCACATTCCGAGTTCTACGTGGTTGTTCCAGGAACCGTCTTTGGCATCGTAATACTCCGACAGGACCGGATGACCGGAGAGCGTGGAAAGTGTCAACGGAGTGATGAAGTCTTTCGCTGCGGAGGTCATGATCACCCGTACCTCTGCTCCTTCCTTGACCAGTAAGCGGACCAACGAAGCCGATTTGTATGCGGCGATGCTGCCGGTTACTCCGAGCAGTATCTTTTTGCCTTTCATCAGGTTTGTCATCTGTGTATAAATGAAAAAATCCAAAACCGAACGTCTTGGATCCTTTCAATATGTCATGCGGACCGGTCGCTTATTTTTCGCGGGCGGGATTGCGATGATAGATCTTCTTTTCCTGGAATTCGTTCAGGGCGATCAACACAGGCTTGGGCAGTCGCTCGTAATATTTTGAGATCTCGATTTGCTCGCGATTTTCGAAAATCTCCTCCAGGTTGTCGCTGGCAGTATTGAATTCGGACAATTTGCCATTCAGCTCTTCTTTCAATTCGGAAGAAATCTGGTTGGCGCGCTTGGAGATGACCACCAATGCCTCGTACACGTTACCGGTTTCCTTGTCGTAGTCGCTCAGGTTGCGGGTAACGGTCGTATTGGTCTCTGCCTTGTAGTTCATCGGATGTTGTGAATTGGGTTGCGAATATACGAAAAAAAATCAATTTTGATTGATTCCGGAGGTGGAATTATCACTGAAATTCAGCTTTTTACGTATTTCCTGGGCAATTGAATCGGCCTCCTTCATGTATTTGCTTTCCGGGTAGGCAGAACGGAACTCCCCGTAAAAGGTCAAGGCTTCATTGTAACGTCCGTTTTTCTTGTCTTCAATGCTGTTTTCAGCCAATCTGAACTGAGCCTTGATAACCAAAAACATGGCCTCCTCCCGGTGAGGAGAAGATGGAAAATCATTCAGAAGATTGCGGAAAGAGGTAACGGCCGCTTTGAACTCGTCCATGAAGAAGTACATCTTGGCAGTCTCGTAGTACTTCATTTCCAGCTTGGACTCCAGTCGGTCGATCAGCTGGTTGCACTCCTCCAGTTTGGAACTGGAAGGATACCGGTCCGCAAACAGCTGCAACTGGATGATCGCTTTATAGGTGTTCGTCTGGTCGAGCGAGTATCCCGGCGAATCCATGAAATAGCAATAGGCCTGCATGAAGGCGCATTCTTCCGTGTACTCGCTGTTCGGGTACGACTTGACGAAATTCTCGAAATCGTATGCAGCGGATGTGAAGTCGCCCGCCTTGAAGTTGGTGTAGGCGTAGTAATAATAGGTCATCTCCGCCTTCCTGGTGCCGCGATAGACGGCAATCAGCTCCTCAAAGATGGGCAGCGCCTTGTAGTAGTTCCCTTTCTTATACAGCTTGACTGCCAAATCGAATTTGGCATCCATGTCCTTACCCTTCGAGACCTTGTTATACGAGCTACAGCCCGAAAAAAGGAGTAAAAAGTAAATTATAACCGCCGACCAAGCTGAACGCATAGCGGCACGAATGTACGAATAAGCAGTCATTGACAAGTGCGTCAATTTACGGAGAACCGCACCGACCGCTGAGAACCGTCTGAAAAGGTCAAGACAGCCAGATAGAGCCCGGCCGGAAAATCTGCTCTTACTGTAACCGTACCGCTAACCGTCCGTGTTTCGACCGATTGCAGCGTTCGGCCGGTGAGGTCGCACAGGCGTACCGTAACCGGTCCGTCATTCATCCTTCCGGTTTTGATTTGAACGGAACCGTGTGAAGGGTTCGGATATGCGGTCAATGTCGGATTCGAGAACTCGTCTCCGTCTTTGAGGATGATGGTTCCCGTCACTTTGAAATTGTCGAGTCCGCCCTCAACGATATGACCTGGAGAGTAGTCTTCGACGC
>JBJOMA010000304.1:0-5653 GCA_046052625.1 Bacteroidota bacterium | reverse complement strand
ATAGCCTGCTTCCTGCTGGGAGGTCCAGCCTGAATAATGACATAACTTCCTCCAGCGTCAACGCTATCAATTCCGAATCTACGGGGGTTGACTTGAAGTCGCTATCCTTAAAATCAACGCTTGTGTGCTTCTTAAGCTTCAGGGACCAATTCATAAAAGCCTTCAACAGCGCTATGTACTTATTCGATGTGCTGTCCAGCTGTCCCCTCTCATTGGTCAGGTAGGATGTGAACCGCTCATGGAAATTCAGGTTGACGGACTGGAAGGTGACAGGGTATGAATGCCGTGACTCAAAATCCTGAATCAGCTTCTTCAGCGTCCCCATCTTATACAAAAAACCCTCGGACAGCTTCCCCCTCTTAAGCGTCAAATACTCGTTATAGGCTTCGTAGAATCCTTGAACGGGTTCGGGCACATTGCACTTCGTTTCATCGCTCATAAGGCTCCTAATAGCTTCAGGAGTAAACTCCCTTCCCTCCACCTTGCAGGATAGCTGAAACGCTTTAACGGAATGTTCCAGCTTGTCCAGGTATGCGGTCAGTTCGTTGAAG
Organism: Bacteroidota bacterium; assembly: GCA_046052625.1. GTDB lineage: Bacteria > Bacteroidota > Bacteroidia > AKYH767-A > 2013-40CM-41-45 > Pollutiaquabacter. The sequence goes on along the minus strand of JBJOMA010000304.1, from coordinate 5,102 downwards.
TTAGGATGTGACCTCCGCGGACGCTGACTATTAGGATTCCATTCGGATGGTGTTATCCGCTCCCCGGTGGATAGCTTCAGCCTGAATTGCGGATGGTTGACGGATAGCAGGATGATGCTTTCACTTCGTCCCTTCGGTTGATTGAGGTAGTAGCGGACGCTGATTTGATTCCTGCCTGTGTTTGTGAACCTGCGTGGTGTCATAGGAGCGGACTGGTTAGCGGACAAAAAGTAGCTTCCTTCCAGCCACTTCCTTCCGTATGGTTTTGATTTCCCCTAATTTCCGAAGCTTGTGATCCAGGTTCGAATCCTGGTGGGACCACAAAACATTGATAGTCAAATTAATATATTTGCGCATCCGCTTCGGATGCGCTTTTTTTATGTCCACCTCTAAACAACCGCCACTTCCGTTCGTCCAACCGCTCATGAAACGAATTCTCCCTCTTCTGACAGCCCTTTTATTAGGATCTCCTGCCGTCCGTTCGCAATCACTCTACTTTCCGCCGTTGCTCGGGTCCGCTTGGGATACTTCTTCCGTGGAATCGCTGGGATGGTGTCGCCCTCAACTGGATTCGCTGCTGGACTTCGTCGGAAGTCGTGACAGCAAGGCATTCATACTGATGAAGGACGGTAAAATCGTCGCCGAGCGTTACTACGGAAGCTTCACCGTGGACAGTGCCTGGTATTGGGCCTCCGCCGGAAAATCCCTGACCTCGTTTCTGGTTGGCATGGCGCAGCAAGAAGGTTTCCTTTCGATTTCCGATACCACATCCGATTACCTGGGTGCCGGGTGGACTTCACTTCCTTCTCAACAAGAGGAAAAGATCACCATCCGCAACCAACTCACCATGACAACCGGTCTGGAGGACAGTGTGCCGGACAAGGACTGTACGGACGACACCTGCCTGATCTACCGTGCCGATGCCGGTACGCGATGGGCCTATCACAATGCACCCTACACGTTGCTCGATCCGGTGATTGAAAACGCAACCGGTCGGACACTCAACCAGTATTTCAATCAGAAACTGTCGCTCACAACCGGCATGTCCGGTATGTTTGTAAGGGTGGGCTATAACAACGTCTTCTTCAGCAAGCCCCGCAGCTTTGCCCGTTACGGCTTGCTCATCCTGAACCGCGGCGAATGGAACGGCACCAGGATCATGACGGATACCGCCTATTTCAACGACATGGTGAATACCTCCCAGTCCTACAATAATTCATACGGATATCTGTGGTGGCTGAACGGGAAGAGCTCCTTCATGGCCCCCGGCTTTCAGTTCGTATTTCCGGGATCCTGGTCTCCTTCCGCACCTACTGATATGTTCGCCGCAATGGGAAAGAACGGCCAGCTGCTCAACATCGTACCGTCGATGAATCTTGTCTGGCTGAGGATGGGAAACGAACCGAGCGGGAACTTCGTTCCTTTTGCCTTGAACGATACCATCTGGCAGAAGCTCAACATGGTCTTCTGTGGTGCTACGGCAGTTTCCGATTCCCCGATTAAATCCGAAGTCGCATGTGTGCCAAATCCCGCCTCGGACGCGGTGAGTTTCAGGACGGGTGGCTCGGCGGCTTACACCGTGTTGCTATCCGATGCTGCCGGACAGCATATTGTAACTCGCGAGGGAATGACCGACAGTGTCGCTTTGGATGTTTCGGCTCTAGGTCCGGGTATCTATTGCTGCAATCTGCTCTTTAAGAACGGAGAGCGGCATCAGGTCCGATTGGTCGTGGTACGCTAAGTTTCTGCTAACGGAACACCAGTATGTCCTTGCAGGTCAAACGGATTTCGTTTTCATCCATCAGATCCTTTCGGAATCCGCCATTCGCATACAATTCGGACTGGTCGTCGTAGTGCGGACTCATCGGATTACCGGATTGCCCTGACGGCAGTACGTTCACACCTTCCAACGGCCGGGCGAAGTCAATGCAGCGCCGCAATGCAGGACCGAACATCACCTTCACAGGGAATTGGTCCGTGTAGATGAACGATTGGTTGTCGATCGTCTCCACTCCGCCGGCTGCAGGCAGCGGTCCTACGTTGAAGAAAAGGTCCATCGGCTGCTGCTTGCCGATCGGATGACCGAATTCCAGCACATGCATTCGGCTCCATTGCCACTTCTCCGGATCCTTTCCGAAATCAAGCGTCAGTTTAGCGATGGTCTTGGAAAAAGCGTTCGAGACGATTGTTCTGCGTGTTTCTTTCAGGCCGGTCTTCATATCATCCCACCATAGAGCCGTATCATTCCGTAACAACGGCAGCAGCGAATACTTTACGGTATGGGTTTTCAGGAACGCCTGGAAGTCCTCCTCGCCGGTCTCGTCGGCCATGCAATCGTGCAGGGTGTAATAAAGCCACATGTAGTAGATGACGGGCGCAATATCGTCAGGCTCATGAGTCCCCTTCCATTTACGCAGGAGCTCTGCCGCATTCCTGCCGCCCGGGTCTTTGACGAGCGATTCAGGTGCGGCAAGGGAAAGAAGTTCTTGGGCGACCTGCTCCGTATAGGGATTGAGATGGTCTACGGTAATACGCTGAACATCATCAAGGGAGTATTTTTCTTTTTCGGAAAGCAGGTGTTGCAGTCTGCGGGCCCGTTCATCGGAGAGGTAATACCCCGAATGAAAAACTCCGTTGAAGGTGTCGGGCTGATGGTTGCAGGAGAAGACGAATCCTTGCGCGGGATTCTCGGAGCGCGGATTATCCTCGAAAGGATGGAAGCCCTGCCATTCAACGGTCGGGTCGCTGCCGTCCAGAACCAGGTTGGTGGCGGCTGCCGCATTACGCTTTACGAAGCGGGCAGCGGTATACCATGCAATATTACCTGAGGTGTCGCCGTAGATGACATTCAGTCCGGGGGAGGTGATCTCTGAAACGCTCTTACGGAAGGCGGACATGTCGCCGGAGCGACCAAGGTCGTAGGTGACGCCGAAGAGGTTGCACGGGAATTTAAGTAGAGTCCAGCTTACGGATACGGGGCCTTCACTGATCTCCTTGAAATCCTTCATCACATCGCTGCAGACGGGACCGTGGCCGGTGCTGCGACAAACAATGGTCACATCCGCACTATCCTTGACCCGAATGGTCTCGGTGCGAAGGGACATCTTTTCCGGTTTGTTTCGGATGAGTACGGAATTACTGTCGCCGGCAACCGTGCGTTCAGCGAAGAAGTCGACATCGTCGTTCTCCAGCATCGTTACACCCCAGCCGAAGGAGGGCGTGTGACCGATCGGCGCGAACGGGAATCCTGCCAGGTAGCTGCCGTAGAAATCGACACCCGGGTAGTGGAGGTGCGCATCGAACCAGACGCCGGGTTGTTGTTGACCGATATGGGTGTCGTTTTCCAGCAATGTCTTGCCCGAAGCGGACCTTGAAGGTGCGATGGCGAAGGCGTTACTTCCTGTCCATATGCGTACGGGAAGCTGCTCGATGATGGAGGCGAATGCCGGCTGACCGGGTGGTGCGGCTGAAATGTCCGAATGAACCGGATTGCGCAGCTGGTCGGGGGTGTATCCGAGCGTAAGTTGGTCCAGATATCCGGAACCGAGTTTGCGGCCGATTCGTGTAATCAGAGGGTCGGTACGGAAACCCATTTGGAAATTGAACGCCATGTAATCGACGATCAGGTAAAGGTCGCGTAACGTGTATTTCTCTTTCTTGATGCCGATCAGGCGGAACTCCAACGGAGTCTTTCCCTTCTCGATATATTGATTGATACCGTCGAGATACGCCAGCGTCGCCTGCTGGTAAGGAAGGTTTGTAGAGGAAAAGAAGGCGCTGACGGAACTGTCGGCGTGTGCGTTGATGTCCAGCATCCGGAAGAAGCGGTCGACGTCCAGCATAGAACCTCCGAGGATTTCGGAAAGCCGGCCGCTGCTGACGCGGCGGATCAGTTCCATCTGGAACATCCGCTCCTGCGCGACCAGATACCCGAAAGCGCGGTAGACGTCCGTCTCGGCAGCTCCGTAGATATGAGGTACGCCGTAGTCGTCGTGGTAGACGGTTACCGGAGCGGAGAGATGTTCCAGGCGCAGTTCGCCGGAATAATTTGGTTTAGTGGTTTGCAGATAGATGGCTGCAACCGCCACAGAAAGCAAAAGTACTGCCGCCAGTACCCGGAGTGCTCGTTTGAGTTTTTTCATAATAGGATCAGAGGGTGTCCGACACTACGATAACGCCGTTGATCGGGCAGTAGCTGGTATCGGCCGCGACGACGGAGCCGTTGAGACGGATATAGCCCGCTACGGAAGCCGGTTGTCCGGAGGTGTTCTGCGCTACGAGCCGGAGTGTGTCGCCGGGTTGTGCCTCGTAGGTGTATTTCCAGGAACTATTCTGATGGAAGAAGTTGTTCACCTGTCCGTTGTTGCCCGTGCAGTAGACGAAGCAGTCGGCGCAGGAGATGGAGTATTCGACGGAGAGGGTAGTAACTATAAAATCTGCTGATGAGTAAGCCGTTCCTTGGGGTGTAACTACGCTGACTTTTCCGGTTGTTGCACTGTCCGGCAGGGTGCAGGTGATTTGCGTAGGGCTTACCAAGGTGAAATCGGAGGCAGTCCCATTGAATGAGACGCCGGTTGCTGCGTTAAAATTCGCACCGTAGACAGACACCAGGGTTCCTGCTCCTCCGCTAGTCGGGCTGAAGGAATAAATGGATGGAGCAGTGCCGTTTTGATTGTCGGAATCAGCATCGCTCTTGTTGCATGAAAGAAGAAACGATGGTGCAGAAAGCAGCAACAGCGCGACAAGGTTTCTCATGTTTATCGGACTTTGGGAGTCATAAATATAGGAGAAGATCGGACACCTTTCATGTCCGTCGACTTTCAACTTTCATAGATGTATCAAAATGAAGTGTGAAGGTTGCGTTTGCCTGCATTTGGTTCAGCTGGCTTTGGTGCCGGCAATAAGGCCGGATATTTCGCCCGACAGGATTTAATGTGGCAATAATTTAATGAATGTTCTGCCAACTCCGCTTTTCAGCCACTTTTCACGAGACATGGCTTCAGTTTTGGTGGCAAACTCTTCAGCATGGATCAGCTTCCACGGACGATAGCGTTTCGTCCAATCTTTGCCGGATAATTCGTTATGAGAAAGCAGTCTGAGCT
>JBJOMA010000303.1:0-9285 GCA_046052625.1 Bacteroidota bacterium | reverse complement strand
CACATCATATTTCAATTACAGACAGTGCACAAATCTATTTTACCGGTGACCTGTACGATTCGATCACGGTGGACGGTTTTCATCTCGATGGACCGGACTGGGTCTTTGACCATATGACCGTCAAGTTCGACTCTTCGGGTGCTGTGTTGTGGGCGAACGACGTGCCAAACGGACCGACCATCACCGGCGACCTTCAACTAGCCGGCGGTTCACCAATGGCCGCCGATGATTCCGGCTATTATCAGATAGTCAGATATCGTGGTACGCTTGTCATCGGTAACGGACTGCAGATCGGCACAGGTACGCCGTCGGTTTCATATGGGTTCTCCCTGATCCGATACGACCATCAAGGGATACCGCAATGGCATACGGATGTGCCGACCGTGTATGGCATCTATCCTATGACGGTACTGGCTACCTCCTTCGGCGGATATATTCTGGGAACTGCCAGCGGAAGCCAACAGATCGGTCCGGTGACGATCTCAGTGCCCTCGTCCGCTACCTTTTTTTCTTGGGCGGCACGATTTTCAAATTCCGGAACAGCAGGAATGGACAATGTCACGGGCAAGGATGCACTCTTTATTTATCCGAATCCGTCCGTCGACGGTCGATTGAATTGGACGGATTACCCTGCCGACGGAAAGTTGTTCATTTATGATATGACGGGTCGCATGTTGTTGGAGCGGAATGTCGGCATGTCTTCACGGGGAGTTAATACCGGTCTGCCTGCAGGAAACTATTTTGTGCGTATCGGCGAAGCGCCGCCAGTACGTTGGACGATCACGCGTTGATTCCGGCTTCGGCTTGCTTTTCAGTCTCGGATTCCCGTTCGCGAATCAATTGGAAGCCGATCGCCAGTAGGATACTTGCTCCCATCAGTACATAGAACAGCGTATTGAATCCGTAGGCGCCTGCGATTCCTAATCCGATCGAGGGAGCACCGATAGTGGCTGCGCCGAATGCGATGGAATGAAGCGCCGTGTATTGCCCTTTGCGGTCTTCCGGTCCCTTCGAAAGCGCATGATTCATCATGAACGGCATAGCGAAGATTTCCGACAACGTGATGAAGAGGGTATAGGCCACGGAGAAGAAAATCGCTTCCCGGTTCAGGAGCAATATCCCGAAGGCGACGGGCAGGCACAGGATTCCCAGTATGATGTATCGGAAGCTCCGCCGGTGTTTTTCCAGCACCAATATCAACGGCATTTCAATCAACACCACCAAGGCGCCGTTCAAAGCCATCAGCAGCCCGATCGTATCTTCCGGGTAGCCCAGGTCATGACTGAAGAATTGCGGTATACTTGAAAAAAGCTGGAAGAAACAGATTCCGTAGACGGTCACCAGCAGGATGAAAAACAGGTACCGGGGATCCCTGTAAGCGGACCTGCTGGTCGGACGTTTTTTTTCTTTCTTGCCTGCGGTGACTCCCGGCGGATGTTTTGGAAGATAGAGTTTCAGCATCACCGCGGCGGCAAGACTGGTCGCGGCATCCAGCACGTACAGCCATTTATAACCGAGGTAGAGCGCGATGAATCCTCCGATGGCCGGTCCTACGGAAAATCCAAGATTGACCGCGAGTCGCACGAGCGATACGGAGCGCGTACGGTTTTCCGGAGTCGAGTACGCGGCGATGGCCGTGGAATTCGCAGGCCGGAAGATGTCGCCCACCAGCGGGTAACAGAAGATCACCATTCCGATGGTAAGGGGAGTCTTCGCAAAGAGCATTGACAGCAGGATGCATCCGCAACCGATCAGCGACCACAGCATCAGGTTGAAATAATTCATCCGATCGGTCAGCCAGCCGCCCAGATAAGCCCCCAGCACACTTCCGATACCGTACAGGCTCATGATCATTCCCGCCTGAGATATGGTGAAATGCAGCTCCTTCGTCATGTATAATGAAGTGAAGAGCAGTACCATCGATCCGCTTCGGTTGATGAACATGGCTACCGAAAGGATCCAGATGTTCCGTTGAAGGCCCGCAAAAGCATCCTTATATAGCCGAAGCAGTCGCATATCCTGCAAAGGTACTTCATACAGACTGCGTTTTCGTTTCCAAAACTTGCCGCCAACCGGTCTTTTCAATCAGGATTGTTCAGAAGAAAGTTGAAAGCGGCGGGTTCGTCAACATTTGCATGAAGCTCCTGCCGTATTTTTACCGCAACGTTAATCGAAAAAAAACATGTACTTCCTACGTTCACTTTCCATTTCCGCGCTATTCTTTCTCTCCATGTTTTCCGTTCGTGCTCAATCCAACTGGGAGGCGGGCGTCCGCTTCGGCGACGGTTTCGCCTTGGATGCCACCGTGCCTATCTCCATGGAGCCGCGATTGCATGCGGCTGCCTATTTCGGAGGCAATTTCGGATTGGGTGCTTACTTCGACTGGATGTTCGCGTTGGACGATGCTCCGGAAGGTCTCAAGTTCTATCCGGGTGTCGGACCGGAAGTGTATTTCGGCAACGACTTCACGGTGGCTGTAGCAGGCGATTTCGGTGCAGAGTATTCGTTCGAATTCCCGCTTACGGTGGGACTTGACTGGCGGCCTCGGTTGCAGTTTTCCGAAAACACCGGCTTTTACGGTGGCAACTGGGGACTGATTGCCAGGTATCGCTTCGGCGAGGGCATCCATTTCCGTCGTGCCAGCAAGTAACGGTCACCGATGTCCGATCACTTCCGGCGGATGATCCGACTGGCGGAGGAGTTCTTCGCTGCGAAAAACGACCCAGATCAACTTGATGTCGACGAAGACGTCATTGCCCGCTTGCAGGCGCTGCACCCGTCTACCTTGTCCGAAGAGGTAGTAGGTGACGGTCCGGTGGTTTGGATCCTGTTGATGCCTGCGACGGAGGCAACGATGCAACGTTTCCTCCGGAAGGAAATCAATGAGCGACAGTTGTTGGAAAATGCGCGGACCGGCGACCGGTTCGATGCCATATACCTGTGTTCCGCACTGGTCTTACCTGAATTCAGGAAGCAGGGTAGGGCGGAGCGAACGGCATTGAACGCCATCCGCGAAATCATTGCCGATCATCCGGTAACAGCGCTGTTCGTATGGCCTTTCAGTAACGAGGGTGAACGACTTGCATTAAGACTTGCAGACGCGCTACAGCTTCCGCTTCATAAACGTCCTGACTGACAGGAAATTTTCTCAATTACTCTCCGGAGATCAGTGTCTCGTAGAAAGAGACGGTCTCCATGAATTCATTCGCTCCGATGCGCTCATCGGTTCCGTGCATACCTGACAGTATCGAGCGATTCATACGAACCGGAAGAAAACGGTAAATGTCGTCGGCGAGATCGAGGAAATACCTTGAGTCGGTCGCTGCGATGGAGATGCTGGGCGCTACCACCGCATCGGGGAACACCTTCCTGACGCATGACTTTATTTTCGAATAGCCCTCTGATTCCAATGACGCCGAACGCGTCGCTTCGTCCTGCCTTCCCAGGATCTTCATAGACACACGTTCGTCATGGATGATCTTCTTCAGCTCCGCGAATACGTCTTCGCTCCGGTCGCCGGGCAGCAGTCGTATGTTCAGGATGGCTTTGACGTGCGAAGGGATGACGTTCTCTTTCACACCTCCTTGCAGGATGGTGCAGGCGAACGTCGTACGGATCATGGCATTCGCCTCCGGGATCTTTTCATACTCGCCGAGTATGATGCTGCCGAACAGCCAACGGTTGGCAAAGAGTGCGTTGAACGGGAAACGCATCTCCGGCCCCGTATTTTTCATGAATCCCTCCAACGAAGGGATGATTTTCCGTTCAAGCGGATGTTCGTGCAGGCGCGTCAACGCGGCATTGATGATATCGACCGGTGTCTCCGGCGGAGGATAGCTGGAGTGCCCTCCCTTTCCCTCTGCGCTGATCTCGATGGTCATATATCCTTTCTCTGAAGTCATGACCAACGCGACGGGCGGATCAACGAACGGTACCATGTTCACGGCCACCATACCGCCTTCGTCCAGCAGCCATTCCAGCTTGATACTCCTTTCGCGCAGTGTCCTGGCGATTTCCGACGCTCCGTTTCTCCCACCGATTTCTTCGTCGTGTCCGAAAGCGATGTAGACATCTCTTTTCGGATGGAACGATTTACGGACCAGACGTGCCACAGCTTCCATCAGTCCGATGACTCCCGCCTTGTCATCGATGCATCCGCGTCCACGGACCGTGTCCGCATCAAAGGCGGCATGGAATGGATCGAAGCTCCAGCCATGGTCGGTGCCGCTTTCTACCGGCACCACATCCATGTGCGCATAGAACAGTACGGGTTTCAGGCTGCGGTCGGATCCTTTCCAGCGGAATAACAGCGAGTGCGAGTTGATCCGTTCATGTTCCAGCGTACTGAAAACCTCCGGATAAGTACGTTCCAGAAATCCGATCAGCGTATCCATAAGCGGAAGACCGGCCTGCGCAGAATCTTCGTAGGTTACGCTGGCTATATGCACGGCTTCTTGCAGATGGGACACTGCCGCAGAATCTCTTTCAGGCAGCGATCGGGAACGCAAATCGGGGATACGATGAGATACCGAGCGTACCGTATTGACCGTAATGACCGCCAAGAGGGCGAGGACCGCAAGGCTAGTGAAAAAAAGGATTTTACTGCGCACGTGGTGTTGTACGATTTCAGAGCGGTTATGTTCCGCAGGTGGCTTTTTTCCGAAGTTTTAGCTGATTTCCAAAAGGGAATTTTCTAAAAGTGTAAACCTTTTATTCCAAAATCGGTACAACTACACGCTAAAACCAAAAGACCATGACCGGCACTGCTCGAACCAACAGGCTGCTGTTAATCACCGATGATCGGTTCTATCGTGAACTGATCGCCAACAAGTACAGGAACAATCCCGTTTATTCGGTCGAATCAATCTCCAGTGCTGACAATCTTCAGGACCGTTTGCGTTCCTCACCTGATGCGATCATTCTGGATGAACAGCTGAGTAACACGAATACAGTTGCCATACCATCGGTTGTCCGCCTGAACAGTCCTGCTACGCCGATTTTTGTTTTGACTGCTGATTCAGGAAGCGCCAACCGCAACGGCTGGATGATACACGGGGCATATGATGTGGTGGTCAAGGATGAATTCACGGTCGAGCTGCTGGATCGCTTACTTTCCAGGACGTTTCAGGAGATACCCTCCGGGAAAAACTATACTCTTACAGGCCAGCCGGTCACCGGAGAAAACATCGCTACCGTTTCTTTGCGCGACGGTGAGCGCTCTCTGGAAGATTATACCATGGACATCATCCAGCAATTCCTTGCCAAATACGACAACAACGTAGTCCTTGTGGCCCGGAAGCTGGGTGTCGGTAAATCCACGATCTACCGCTACCTCAAAGACAAAAAGCTGAGCATTTCCGGAAAACCGGAAGCGCGTCAGACGAAACAAGTGCCCGCTCCCGTTTATTCGATCGCTTCCGTGGGATATTCGAGCCCCGGTTCAACAGGTTTCAATCCAATTTCGGATAGTTCCTCCGACGGACATTTGGTCGACTTGGATTATCTTCTGAATATCTACAACGGCGACCGAAATGCGGTTGCAGGAATGATCGATGTCTTTTTCCAGACCATGGGTCGGCACGTGGATCAATTGAAGAAATATCAATCCGAACTCGACCTTACCGGTGTTTTACGCTGTTTGCAGGAGATGAAACCGGTTGTGGAATATATCAGCATGCATTCGCTGAAATCACACATCGTACAGGCGAAAATGATGATCGAGACCCACATGGATTGGGGTGTGATCAATAATCAGCTGTCCGAGGTTTATTCCCTCTACACGCGCTGTGTTGACGAACTGCGTCAGAAACGCAGTTCTCTCTGATTTTTTTCTGTCAATCCGGCCTTTGTCGGATGTTGATGCCTAATCCGGATTACCTTTGTACTCCAAAGGTGAACGCATGAACATCCTCTTATTGGGTTCAGGTGGCAGGGAACACGCTCTGGCCTGGAAACTCTCGCAAAGTCCCCGCTGCTCGCGTTTGTGGATTGCCCCCGGGAACCCCGGAACCGCTGCTTGCGGAACCAACGTCGCCCTTTCTCTTTCGGATTTCAATGCCATCGGCGTCTTCTGTGTGCAAAATGAAGTCGACATGGTGGTCGTCGGTCCGGAAGAACCGCTTGTAAAAGGTATCGCCGATCATTTTGCCGCCGATCCGAAATTAAAGCAGATCACGTTCATCGGTCCCAAAGCGGAAGGAGCCCGTCTCGAAGGCAGCAAGGATTTCTCGAAGGCTTTCATGGAGCGTCATGGCATACCTACTGCTGCTTACCGTTCGTTCACTGCCGACCGACTGGAGGATGGCTACCGTTTCCTTGAACAGTTACGTCCGCCGTATGTGTTAAAGGCAGACGGACTCGCAGCCGGAAAAGGCGTAGTGATTCTGGATGAACTGTCTGCTGCCAGGGAAGAGCTGCGGCAGATGTTGACGCATGGGAAATTCGGTACAGCAGGGAATACGGTCGTCATTGAAGAGTTCCTGAAGGGAATCGAACTTTCGGTATTCGTACTTACGGACGGCACCGGTTATCAGCTGTTGCCGGAAGCGAAAGACTATAAACGTGTGGGTGAGGGAGACGTCGGACTCAATACCGGCGGCATGGGTGCTGTTTCACCGGTGCCTTTTGCTAACGAGGAATTCATGAAGAGAGTCGAAAAGCAGGTGGTTCAACCAACGGTGAAAGGGCTGAAACAGGACGGCATTGACTATAAGGGCTGGATATTCATCGGACTGATGAATGTCGATGGACAGCCCTTTGTGATCGAATACAATGTGCGTATGGGCGATCCGGAAACGGAAGTGGTCGTTCCACGGATCCAGTCCGATCTTGTTGAACTGCTTGCAGCGGTCGGAAACGGCACGTTGGCAGAACAATCACTGCGTACAGACCCGCGTACCGCGGCGACGGTGATGTTGGTGAGCGGAGGCTACCCCGAGGCGTATGAGAAAGGGAAGCGTATCGACGGGTTGTCGCGCGAAACACAGAGCTTGGTATTCCATGCCGGAACGCGGAACGGTGATGATGGTTCTGTGGAGACCTCAGGTGGTCGTGTACTGGCCATCACTTCATTCGGTGAATCCGTTTCAGAAGCGGTCGAGCATTCGTACGCAACGATTTCAGGAATCCGTTTTGACGGGATGTATTACCGGAAGGATATCGGAAAAGACCTTACGAAACAGTAGGCCGAAGCACTTGCTGTCAACGGTAGAAGAAGGATATGACCAGCAGGATCACGAACAAAAGCGTCCCGACGACTCCCAGTGTGACAAAATCCTTTCTGTCCTTTTTGAGCCGGTAGATTTCGTTGGTCTTCAATAAAGAAGTCAGTACCGTTGAAAAAGAGGTCTCATTACCTTTAATCACATAGTCCAAAGCTCCCCGCTTCAGCATGTCCAAGGCGATCGGGAGTTTGTCCTGCGCTGATAATATCACAACGGGCATGTTCGGGTCGACCTTTTTCACTGCTTCAAGGACTTGTCCTCCGTTCATCCGATTGGCGGCACCGAAGTCGAAGTCGCAGATCACGAACCGGCGGTCACCCGGTTTCAATACGGAGAGGAAGTCTTCGCCCGAAGTGAAACTTTTGACATCCGTGATGTTCATCGAGGCCAGATAGTCCTTCATCGTCTCAATAAACAAGGGGTCATCGTCTACAAGTGTGACGTTGAACTCAAGCGACTGCTTGTTCGCACTTTCAGGAAGCAGCGCGAAATAGTAGAAATCGTACATGAAGTGCTACGGGCGTTCAGGTTTCAATACACAATCAGTCGATTTTCTCGACGCTCTTGTGTTTGTTCATGTACCACATCCAGCCGAAGAAAGCGAAGAAGCCGATAGCGATCAGCAGTTTGTTGAAGAACAATCCCATGAAAGGGACGATTTTGAAAATTCCTTCGAAAACATCGCGCAAAAAATACCAGATCATGGCTCGGTGATTTATGGGACAAATATAGGAAACACAGCCGTTCAGGAGCAATCAAAATTTCCCTACTTTTAACGCTCATGATACGCCTTTTCAGGTCGCCTCAACCCGCTGTTCTTTTCCTTATACCTTTGATTGCCATAGTTTTATGGGCGAACAGGTGGTCTGATCTTCCGGTTGTTCAGGGCAACGCCCTTACACCGTTATGGAACCTTTTCGCACCGCTTTTTCAGGCTATTCCTGCGTGGCTCCGATTCGTCCTGATGGTTTTCACTGTCTCGGGTACTGCGATCTATTTCAGCAGTGTGATCAACAAGTACGAAGTGCTGTACAAGAATTCCTATTTACCTGCACTTTTTTACGTCTTGCTGGCTTCTTCATTGCCGGGCTTCATCAGTGTCCACCCGCTTCATTTCGCTACGTTGTTGCTGATCCGTGTCCTGGACTTGAGTTTCACATTAGGTCGCACCGATAAAGTGGCGGGCCGCATCTTCAGTGCCGGTTTTATTATTTCACTGGCGTTGCTCTTGTGGTTCGCATGGGCGCCTGTCGCACTTTATTTCCTCGTCCTGTTAGCTTTTTTACGTCCTCCCAACGTCCGGGAATGGCTAATCGCTCTCACAGGGTTGGGGTTGCCGTTTTTTTTCCTGTTCGTCTGGTGGTTCCCTGAAACGTTGCCGCAACATTGGAAGGAGTTGCAGCAGTTCTTTTCCGATTATCGGTTACAAAAAGCGCAGACCTTACCCGATCCATCCTTCCGTTTCACTGTCTATGCAGGTCTAATCCTGTTGTTGTCACTCATCAAGCTTCGGGGTAATTATTATAAGAACATCGTTCGGACACGTGTCTATCAACAGACCGTGCTCGTGTTGCTGATGTTGAGCCTTGCCATGGCTTTCACTTCGGGAGCGGAAACGGAAAACGGGATGTTCATCCTGCTTCTCCCCGCGTCCACCCTGTTCGCCTATTACTTCGTTTCGGTGCGCCGTCGCTTTTGGCTGTATGAATCCATGTTCTGGGTGCTGACAGGACTGATCGTGTGGAATCATATTGCAATTTGAAATCCTGCCGATGTATCGACCCAAGAAGGCTCCTGCAAAAAGCGAATTGACGGCTCCCGGCAAGTTCGATTTTTCAAGGATAACGGACCGGTCGGTTGCGGTCTTATTGTTCTCCCTGGCCTTCCTGTTCTACGGAAACACATTGTGGAATGACATCGCACTGGACGACACAATGGTTTTGGAGAACAACACGTTCGTGCAATCCGGCATCAGCGGCATTCCGGATATCTTCAAACACGATTCCTTTTACGGTGCGACGCATCGTCCCGCCTCCCAACTCAGCTGGCGCTACCGTCCCTT
>JBJOMA010000302.1:0-9751 GCA_046052625.1 Bacteroidota bacterium | reverse complement strand
CCTGTTCGATTTTACAAAAAGCACAGGGCCGGTTGTATCAGTCAGACGCAACTGCGGACCGTTCGAACGCTTGGAGCTGGACGATAATGTGGATATCCTGCTTCATACGGACACCGCCTTTTACCTCCAAGTAACTGCCGGCCAGAACCTGGTGGACGGCATCATCACAAAGGTCGAAGGAAATACGCTGCGCATCAGCAATGAAAATCGCAGCAACTGGGTCCGTAGTTTCAAAAACAGATACACTGTTGAAATCGGGATGGACCAGCCTGTAGGCATCCTGTATTCCGGAAGCGGGAGCGTGACCTGCATGGATACGATCAGTACGGAAGATTTCACCTTTGATTGCCGAAACGGTTCCGGATCTGTACAGCTGCTCCTCGACTGTCAGGTATCCCGACTGAATCTGCACACCGGAAGGTGTGACATGTCCGCCAAGGGGAAATCGGGTGTCACTTACTTGTTCCAGAACGATATCGGATACCTTATTGCGGACGAGTTAATGAGCGGCTTTTGCTACGTACGTAACAACGGCACGGGCGATATCAGGCTGAATGTGGAAAAAGAGCTCGGTGTCGATATATTCTATTATGGAAATGTCTACTACCGAGGTAATCCCTATCGGATCGACCGGAACATCACAGGCAGCGGCAAATTGATAAAAGAGTGATTGGTGATTAGTAATAAGTGATTAGTGGTTAGTGGTTAGAATTATCACAAACATCCAACCACAAACAACTAACAACCAACCACTACCTAACGGCTCTCCTCGTAGCCGGTATCCACTGATAACGGGCCGTTCAGTGCGGCGCTGACCGCCAGTTCATCGCAGTGATTGTTCTCTTTATTGGAGGCGTGCCCCTTCACCCATTTGAAGCGGACATGATGCTTGCGGTAAGACCTGAGAAAACGGATCCAAAGGTCAGGGTTGGCTTTTTCATGGAACTGTTTCTTCTCCCAGCCGAACAACCATTTCTTCTCGACAGCATCGACTACGTATTTGGAATCAGAATAGACTGTAACATGACTGCCGGCGTTTTTCAAGGCCTCCAATGCGACACAGACACTCATCAGCTCCATCCGGTTATTGGTCGTCAACCGGAATCCTTCCGAGATTTCTTTACGGTGATCGCCGGAAATCATCACGACACCGTATCCGCCGGGACCGGGATTTCCACGGGATGCGCCATCGGTGTATATGGAAATCATTTCAGAAGAATAGTCACTACTTGCTCCGAATTTAATGAGTTCTCTTCGGATTATACTTTTGACTTTTGGCCTTTCAGCACTCCCATCTCCTCGCCTACTTTCGTAAAGGCAGCGATGGCTTTGTCCAAATGATGCCGCTCGTGTCCTGCGGAAAGCTGCACGCGGATGCGCGCGTTGCCTTTAGCGACAACCGGATAAAAGAATCCGATGACATAAATGCCTTCATCCAGCAATCGGGCGGCAAAGTCTTGCGCGATCTTGGCGTCGTACAGCATGATCGGGACAATCGGGTGCTCGCCCGGCTTGATATCGAATCCCGCCAGAGTGATGGCTTCCCGGAAATAACGTGTGTTCTCCCAGAGCTTGTCCCGTAATGCAGTGGTTTCGCTGAGCATATCGATCACGGCGATGGAAGCACCAACGATACTGGGTGCAAGCGAGTTCGAAAACAGGTAGGGACGTGACCGCTGACGCAACATTTCAACGATCTCCTTGCGTGCCGAGACGAATCCGCCCATAGCTCCGCCGAGCGCCTTTCCCAACGTTCCGGTGATGATGTCGATACGGCCCATGACGTTCCGGTGTTCGTGCGTACCCCGTCCTGTCTTCCCCATGAAACCCGAGGCATGACATTCATCGATCATCACAAGCGCTTTATACCGGTCAGCCAGGTCGCAAATCTTGTCGAGTTGAGCGATGGTGCCGTCCATGCTGAAGACACCGTCGGTCACGATGATCCGATGGCGAAGTGACTGCGACTCCTGCAGGCACTTTTCAAGATCCGCCATGTCGTTGTGCTTATAGCGGAAACGCTGCGCCTTGCACAACCGTACACCGTCGATGATGGAGGCATGGTTGAGTTCATCAGAAATGATGGCATCCTGGTCGTTGAACAACGGCTCGAAAACACCGCCGTTCGCATCGAACGCGGCGGCATAAAGGATGGTGTCCTCGGTCCCGAGGAACCTGGCGATCTTCTGCTCCAGCTCCTTATGGATATCCTGGGTACCGCAGATGAAACGGACGGACGACATTCCGTAGCCGTGGGTATCTATCGCGCGTTTGGCTGCTTCGACCACCTTGGGATGTGAGGATAATCCCAGGTAATTGTTAGCACAGAAATTCAGCACCGATTTTCCATTGGCGGTGATTTCAGCGGCTTGTGGAGTACTGATGATCCGCTCCTGCTTGAAAAGTCCTTGCCGGCGGATGTCTTCCAATTCGGATTGGAGAACGGGTTGAAGTGTGTCGTACATGGAGGAAGTCGTTTTGGGCTCGGTGAAATTCGGATTTTTTTTCAAGTAAAAACTGCCAGCCAGCGGCAGTTTTTACCACACCGGACAGTCAGACAAGTCGGAAGACCTTGCCTGGTGCCGGCTTTACCCACCCCTTGAATTCCATTTCCAACAAGAGTGCCGATGCTTTACTGACCGGCAATCTGCAGTTCCAGGCGATTTCGTCCAAATGACGCATTCCGTTATCCTTCAGATACTGTAGTATTTCCTTGTAAACAGGGGGCACATCATCGAACAACGGCAATTCCGGAATAATCCGGGTTTCATCGGACGGACGCCTTTCCCAGTTCATCATTTCAATAATCTGGACTCCGTTATCCACCAGCATCGCCCTGTTTGTACGAATGAGCATATTGCATCCTCTGGAAAATTCGTCGGACGGTCTTCCGGGAAAGGCGAAAACATCCCGGTTGTAGTCGTTCGCAAACATGGCGGTGATGAGTGCTCCGCCGCGTTCCGCGGATTCGATTACGATGGTCGCATCCGTCATCCCGGCTACAATGCGGTTACGTGCAGGAAAATTATCACGGTCCGGACGGGTGCCGCTTGGAAACTCCGTAATCAGTCCTCCTTTATCCAACATCTGCTCCGCAACGGAACGGTGGACGGAAGGATAGATCCGGTCCATTCCATGGGCTACGACCGCTATGGTAGGATTGCCATATTCCAAAGAGGAGCGGTGAGCGGCGATATCCACGCCGTAAGCCAGTCCGCTGACTACTGTCACACCGTAAGCTGAAAGAAGCCGCACCAGCTCCTCCACCAGCGACCTGCCGTTAGCGGTGATCTTACGCGTACCGATGACCGCTGCTACGCGTTCAGAATTCAGGGAGGCGTTCCCTTTGCTGTACAATACCACCGGCGCATCGTTACATTGCCGCAGTCTTCTCGGGTATTGCGGAGAGAGGAATGACAGCACCTGCACATTATGCCTTTTGATAAAAAGCAATTCCTGCTCTGCACGAAAGTGAACATCCGACCGGATGACAGCGTCGGCACGCTCCCGACCGATTCCGGGAATTCTTTCCAACACGCTTTTACGTGCACGGAGCACTTCTGCTGCGGTACCGAAATGGGTGATCAACTGACGGGCCATGACCGAACCGATTCCGGGCAGCATGGAAAGTGAGATCAGGGCAAGCAATTCGTCCTCATCGTCCGTATGAATCAGTTGCATCAGTATGGAAAGCGGCGCACGAAGATACTCGGCAACCATCCGGAAGTCTGTTGCGATGTTGCGGGGGATTAAATGCGTATGTACGGACCTGGTTCAGTCGACAAAGAGGCCCTGTGCTGCTTTCGTGCAGAATTAGTATACTTGTTTGCAGAACATGATCAGAAAATCATTTATGACCGACATTCCCGCCTCTTTCAAGCACTACAGCATCCACTTCTTCCTGTTGCTACTTATAGGCTGGTGCAGCAGCAGCAGTGCCCAGACAGCGGTTGTGTCCGGTAAGATCCGCTCTGCCGGCACGAAGGAGACGCTGATCGGAGCCACCATCATTTCCGGAAACGGCGCCGGAACCGTTAGCGATGCGTCCGGCAATTACCG
This sequence comes from Bacteroidota bacterium, assembly GCA_046052625.1. Classification (GTDB taxonomy): domain Bacteria; phylum Bacteroidota; class Bacteroidia; order AKYH767-A; family 2013-40CM-41-45; genus Pollutiaquabacter. Next base: position 5,692 of record JBJOMA010000302.1, on the reverse strand, counting down.
GCTGGAACTTCCTGCCGGCAAACACCTGTTGACCGTACGGCTGATATCCTACGAGCCCTACTCCGTCACCGTGATACTCACCGCGGGAGAAGTGCGGACGCTGGACGTCTCACTGAAGGAGACCAATCTGGAACTCGGCACGGTCGTCGTCAGCGCTTCGAAATACGAACAACGTCTGGAGGATGTGACCGTTTCAATGGAGGTCCTCAAACCCTATCTTGTAGAAAATACCATCGCCACCTCCGCTGAACAGGCGATCGACCAGTTACCGGGTGTGAGCGTCGTGGACGGACAAGCCAACATCCGTGGTGGCAGCGGCTGGAGCTACGGAGCCGGAAGCCGCGTCCAGGTGATGATTGATGACCTCCCGTTACTCTCCGCTGACGCAGGAGATGCCAAATGGAGTTTTATCCCTACGGAGAATCTCGAACAGGCCGAAGTGCTGAAAGGCGCCTCCTCCGTGCTCTTCGGTTCTTCCGCACTGAACGGTACCATCAACTTCCGGACGCGGTATCCTCGGGAAAAGCCGGAAACCAAAGTCGCTTTCTTTCAGGGATTCTATGACCACGCCAGCCATACGCTGAACGATACCACCTACGATATCGATTACTGGAATTCGATACACCCGTGGATGGGCGGACTCAGTTTTCTGCATGCTCAGAAATTCGGGAATCTGGACGTGGTCGCCGGTGCGAACGCGTTCATGGACCAAGGCTACCGCAAGGACGACTGGGAACAGCGTGCACGCTTCAATACGAACCTCCGCTACCGCGTCCCGGGAATCGACGGGCTCTCATTCGGCATTAATGCCAACTACATGTCCTCGGAAGGAGTCACTTATTTCCTCTGGAAGAACTGCAAGGAATCAGCCTACCTGCCGGCGGAAAATACCGCTTCTTACTACACCACGCTGCGGGCCACCGTGGACCCTTATGCCACTTATGTGACTCCGGAAGGTAATATGCACAAGTTGCGCACGCGCTATTTCATCACAGACAACAGGAACAATACCGACCAAAGCTCGAAGGCGGCATTGAACTACCTTGAATACCAATACCTCCATAAATTCGGTCAATATATCACAGCGACCGGAGGTCTGATGACGGCCGTGAACAAGGTCAACAGCGAGTTGTTCGGCAATCACACCGGACTTCAGTTGGGAGCCTACGTCCAAGCGGACGTGGCGTACGGTAAATGGAACATTTCAGCCGGCGGGCGTGCTGAAAAATATTCCGTCGACGACCGCAATGAACAGTGGGCACCTGTTACCCGCATCGGAGTCAACTACCGGCTAACCGAAGGCACGTTTCTTCGCGGTTCATTCGGCCAGGGCTACCGGTTCCCTACGGTCGCCGAGCTATTTGTAAAAACCAATGTCGGAAACCTCTCCGTTTACCCGGACAGTGTCCTGAAACCCGAGACCGGTCAAAGCGTGGAAATGGGTGTGAAGCAAGGCTTCAAAGTCCGCAATTGGAAAGGACTTGCAGACATAGCCGTTTTCCAGAACAAGTATTACGACATGATGGAATTCACTTTCGCGCAATGGGGCAATCCGCTGACGGATCCGTTGTACGGTTTCGGCTTCTCCTCCATCAATATCGGCAATACCCGTATACGTGGCGCAGAACTTACGCTGACCGGGGAAGGTAATCTGAGCGAAAAGTCCGTACTCCGTGTACTTGGCGGATACACCTATCTGGATCCACGTCTGGTCTCCTTCGACAGTACCTGGCTGACCAAGACGGACACCAACAACGTATTGGGCAGCGCCGGAAATGATTTCCTGAAATACCGTTTCCGACATACTGTCAAACTGGATGTGGAATTCAATCGGCCGAAATGGCTGGTTGGCGCAAGTCTGCGCTACACAAGCTTCATGGAGAACATAGACTATATCTTCACGACTGAACTTTTTGAAATCGCATTCCCGGGATTCGGTGTAGGGTATTACCGCGACAACCACCGTCGGGGCGATGCTGTGGTCGATTTCCGCTCCGCCTACAAATGGAAGCACGGAATCGAATTATCGTTTGTCGTACGGAACCTGTTCAACAATATCTATATGCAGCGGCCGGCCGATATGCAGGCACCGCGACAATTCGTAACGCAGATTAAAGTGGCTTTCTGATAAAGACCGCAGACCAGATGAAAACGTAAAAAGCCGAATCAGCATCTCAACCTCCGCTTTAATATTTTACCTTTAATCTCCATTGTGACGGCACTCGAACACTTCCTACCCAAGCCATGAACATCCTCGGCATCATCCCTGCACGCTATGCATCCACACGCTTTCCGGGGAAACCCCTGGTAAACATCAACGGCAAATCCATGATCCGCCGGGTGTATGAGCAAAGCTGTAAAAGCAGCTTGTTAGGCAAGGTGATCATCGCGACAGATGATGAAAGGATTGTGAAACACGTCGCTGAGTTCGGAGGCGAAGTCGTCATGACTTCTCCCCAGCACCAAAGCGGAACCGACCGGTGCGCCGAAATCGTCGAAAAGGAGACGGGTAATTGGGATGCGGTGGTGAATATCCAGGGCGACGAGCCTTATATCCGGCCCGAACAGATCGATTTACTCTGCAGTTGTTTCAAGCAGCCTGAAGTAGCCATCGCGACACTGGTGAAACGCATCGAGTCCGCCGAAGAACTTTTCAATCACAACAACGTCAAAGTCGTTCTCAACAGACGCAGCGAGGCCATCTACTTCAGCAGGTCGCCGATTCCATATAACCGGAATTTCCCCGAGCAGGAATGGCTGAAACACTCCGTTTACTACAAGCATATCGGCATCTACGGCTACCGTTCTTCGGTTTTGAAAGAGATCGCAACTCTTGCAAAGACCAATCTGGAAATCACCGAATCCCTTGAGCAGCTTCGCTGGATCGAGAACGGATACATGATCAAGGCGGCGCTGACCAACTTTGAAACGGTTTCCATCGATACGCCGGAAGACCTGGAAAAGGTGAAAGAGTAGTCGGTCGGCAGTCCCCTTCGACAGGGTCAGGGTGAATCGGTCGGCGGTCTGCAGTCGGCGGTCAGTGAATGACCGTTTGCAATCAATAATAATGGCTTTTAGGCAAGGCCTTTTTTGTAAAAGTCGAGGCACCGCTGACGAGCCATCTTGTAATCGACCATTGGACGAGGATACGTCAGCTCCTGGTACTCCGGCACCCATCGCTTGATATAAGCATGATCGGTGTCGAACTTCTTGGTCTGCTCCTCCATATTGAAGATGCGGAAATAGGGAGCGGCATCCACACCCGTTCCGGCGCTCCACTGCCACCCGCCGTTATTGCTGGCCAGGTCGAAGTCCAATAGTTTTTTCGCGAACCATGCCTCGCCCCAGCGCCAGTCGATCAACAGGAATTTCGTAAGGAAGATGGCCGTGATCATGCGCACACGATTGTGCATGAATCCGGTAGCTTCCAATTCTCGCATCCCCGCATCGACGATAGGATAACCGGTCTGTCCTTTGCACCAACGGTCGAATTCCTCTTCGTTGTTCCGCCAAACAAGGCGGTCGTATTGCGGCTTGAAAGCATGACCGACGACATGCGGGAAATGCCAAAGAATCATCTGATAGAATTCACGCCAGATGAGTTCGTTGAAATATTTGTCGCTGAGTTTGAACGTATGCCGTGCCAGTTCCCGAATACTGACCGTACCGAACCGTAAATGGATACCGAGACGCGATGTGCCGTCGATTCCGGGCAGGTCACGGGTATCTCCGTAATTCCGGTAGAGGGAGTCTTGTACATTGACAGACGGTATCACCAGATCGGTTTCCGAGAATCCCATTCCCTCAAGCGAAAGGATCTTAATAGGTCTGGAGCGGTGCAAAGCACTGAAATGCTTACGGCAATCGTAGGACGTAAGATGTTCCGGCTTCATCCGAAGCCGCCATTTCTTCATATACGGAGTATAGACTGTATAGGGCGTTCCGTCATCCTTCGCCACTTCTGACTTTTCAAAAATGACCTGGTCTTTGAACGTCTGGAATTCTACGCCATTGTCAGCGAAGAACCTTGTCAATTCCCCATCCCTCTTTACAGCGTACGGCTCGTAGTCATGATTGGTGAAGACCTTTTTCACCGGATGCTCCGCAATCAGTTTCTTCCAGATTTCTGCAGGGCGTCCATATTCGACTATCAACGAAGACCCCAGTTCAATCAGCTCTTTGTTCAACCGCTCCAATTGACGGTGGATGAAATCAACCCGGCGGTCTTTCTTGTCCTCCAGACGATCCAGGATATCGCTGTCAAAAATGAAAACCGGCTGCACGGGCAGGCCGGATGTTAGCGCACGATAAAGTCCGTGATTGTCATCAAGGCGCAAGTCACGACGGAACCAGAAAAAAGAAAGAGCCATGGCGGTTGTTATCAATAATACAAGCTGCTTTTTCAGCCGTCAGGTGCTGAAGAATATTCGTCAATTCAAATGATGCTCAAGGGAGGAAGTCAGGTCCGGAAAGTCGAAAGCGAACCCGGAAGCACCGACTTTATCCGCTGAAACGCGCTGTCCGTCCAACACCAGCGCAGACTGCTCACCCAGCAGGACTTTCAACAACCATGCGGGAATACCGATAGGCCAGACTGGGCGATGCAATACTCCGGCTACTGTACGGATGAAGACTTCATTGGTGACCACGCCGGGAGCGACCGCATTGAAGACTCCTCTCATCTCCGAATTAACGACTGCGTAGTCGAAGAGACGTGTCAGATCCACACTGTCGATCCAGGAAATATATTGCTGACCATCACCGTAGGGCGCACCCGCGAAGAAACGAACCGGTCTTGCCATGACGGGCAATGCGCCATCGGAGCGATCAATGACAAACCCGATCCGGAAGATGACCAGACGACGCTGATCATTCCCGAGTGATTGTAAGGCGGCTTCCCATTTCAGACAAGTTTCTGCAAGAAATCCCTGACCGGACGCATCAGCTTCGGTGATGAGGCGGCTTCCTGTATCACCGTAATAGCCGACCGCCGAAGCAGCGATGACGGCATGGATACGATTCGGCACTTTTTCCAGCTGTTCCTTTAGAAAGGCGGTACTCCTGACCCGGCTGGTCAGCAGTTCTTCCTTACGTCGTGTCGTCCAACGACGGTCTGCAATGCCTGCTCCAGCCAAGTGGACGACTGCATCCACACCTTCAAAAGCATGCGCATCCATTACTCCCTGATCCGGATCCCATTGAAAGGAGGCAGTGAAGGAAAGATCTTTCACCGGCGAACGGCTTAAGGCAGCGACTGTGTGGCCTGAGTTGCACAGTTGCCGGGCAATTCTTCGGCCAAGCATGCCTGAGGCTCCGGTGATGAGGATATGCATGAAGGGAATGTACCTAAATACTACAATCGAATGTGCTTTTTGTTTTAGTTTGCAGAAACTCGACTCCTATGAATTCTGAAACTCCAGCCGCATTGATTTTAATACTGACGATCTCTGCAGCCGGCATGCTCCTGTCGCGAATTCTTAAACGTAAACGCAAGGGCGGCAAGGCAGTGGCGATGGATCTTGCCTATCTGTTTTTCTTCACCTTCATGGGGGGAGCTTTCTTCGAATTCATCCTGACTTCTATGGCTCCCGGTGAGATCCTTTGGGCGATCGGTTTCATCTGCCTGTTCGGAGGAGGATTCGCTATCCGCGCTTATCCCATTTTCAAAGGATTGAATTCCATGGAATGAATG
>JBJOMA010000301.1:0-12741 GCA_046052625.1 Bacteroidota bacterium | reverse complement strand
TACCTGTGACGTCAACAGGAGCAACGTGATCATCCACGCGAAATGACGCAGCTGCCGATTAGAAGTGTAACAAGGTTTCATGAGGTTTGGGTTTGTGATTTATTTGTTTGTTGTTTCTTTTTTCAGAGGGAAGCGCCGTTTGAAAGGCAGCAAGATATACTGGAAGCGTCAGCGGAAATATGACTTTCCTCAGCGCTGCGGTGCGGATTGTTTCCCTGTGCAGTCGACGCCTGAACGGCTGCTTCAGCGAGGGTAGAATTGAATTGTCTAATCGTTGTTTTCATTCGTCAATAGACACTACGCCAAGAAAGGGTACACGACCCCACTATGGATAATGCAAGATAACCAAGGTTGTTTTCCGCTGAATCGGACGAATGTATGATTTTGAAAAACGGCTGAAAACCGCGCCGTTAGCGCTTTCCCGAAAGTTTGTTGAGCGCCTCTACACGCGATTTAACGTGTAATTTCTCATAAATGTGGTAAATGTGTGAACGAACCGTATGGCTTGAAATGAAAAGCTTGTCTGCTATCTCCTTGTTGCGGAATCCGGCCGCCAGCAACTCCAAAATCTCCTTTTCCCGCTTGGAAAGGTCGTAATCGGCCTCGGGCTTCACGTCCGCCGCAGGCCGCAGATGCTGAAAGGATTCAATCACCTTGCGCCCGATCTGGGGCGACATCGGCGCACCGCCGTTATGCAACTCCTTGATGGCGTCCATCAGCATGCCGGGCGAACTGCGCTTGAGGATGTAACCGGAGGCACCCGCCTTCAACGCGCTGAACAGCCGCTCGTCGTCCTCGTATACGGTACAGATGATGATCTGCGTCTTCGGAGACAAAGCTTTTATCTCCTTGCAGCAGTCGATGCCGGACATGCCAGGCAATCCGATATCAAGGATGACCACCTGAGGCGTGATCTCCGACCAACGCTTCAGCAAGTCCTCCGCATTGGAGTAAGAACCGACGCACTCGCATTCGTCCGACGAGTTGATCAGAAACGTAAAACCGGTGCGGATCTCATCCACATCATCGACGACAGCTACTTTCACCTTTGCCATGAGCACATCAGAGTTGAAGAGCAGGAACGGGTGGTCGTATTCAAGGTATTCCATTGGAACTATACGTTCGGAAGCCGCAGCCAATCGAAACGCATAATTACTCAAAGCACCTTCATCAGAAACACCGACCGGGTAAGCCTTTCATCCTAATTTACTTGTACTGTAGAATGTAGAAGCTGCGCCCTACCCTGCTTTTCCTGCAATTTAACAAAAAAAACGAGCGAATGCCACAGAAATCGTATTAAAACGAATTTTTCCGTTCACCCAAGATTCCATGCCGTTGGCCAAAATAGCGTTAAAACGCGCTTTGTTTTCCGTGTTGTTCACTAAAAAACGTTGCGTCTATCAGCCGTTTGTATTAGTTTCAATCTCGTCAAGACGAACCACACGTTCCTGACGACGAAGTCTTCCCACGGACTTCCGCCACCGATGAACCAAACAAAACTACTGAGCGATTCGCTCCTGCGCAGGATTTACGACAGCTCTCCCGATCGCCTCTGGTGCATCGACGAAGAATATCGCCTACTTGACATGAACGAGTCGTGCCGGCGCTTCCTGCAGGAGGTACTCGGAATGGAAGCGTTCATCGGAATGAACATCCTGGACCTGTTGAAGGACGAGGGCGCTCTCATCTATTGGAAAGACCTGTACGCCCGTGCGCTGCGCGGCGAACCCATCACCACACGACAGTTCCACCTGGAGAACGGTAAGAACGTCGGCACTGAATTGCAGTTGCTCCCTGTCAGAAATCTTGAAGGAACGGTCATCGCAGTGGCCTGTACCTCCCGCAATGTGGAAATTGATCCGCAGACGGAGAAGCGGGAACTGGTCCGGAACATCCTCTTCAAGACCACCCTTCAGAACAGCAGGGATGCCATCTGCGCCTTCGATATCGAAGGGCGCTACATCGCGTTCAACACGCGGCACTCCCGCATGGTGCAGAGATTCTATAACGTGAAGCTGCAGACCGGCATGCGGCCGGACGAATTCCTAAAAGGCACTGCCGTATTCGAACAACTGCGCAAAGACCGCGAGCGGGCGCTGAGCGGAGAGTTCTTCACCGATGTTTTGCCGTTCGAAGTCAGCCCGGGACAACTGGGATTCCTGGAACTTTTCCATGCACCGCTGGTGAATGAAATGGGACAGGTGGCCGGTTACTCGATCGTGTTCCGTGACGTTACCGAAAAACACCGGCGCGAACTCCAGTTCAAACGGCTTACGCTGAGCGAACTCCGCGAGCGCAAACTCCGCTATGCCGAACTTTCCAGGATCACCGAGGAACGTCAACGGCAGAAAGAAGAAGTGCTGCTGGCCACCGTCCGCTCGCTGGAAAACGAACGCTCGCGTATAGCAAACGACCTTCACGACGATCTGGGCCCCGGCCTCTCCAAGATCTCCTCCTTATTACAAGTGCTGCTGTCGGACACGTCCATGAATCCCGTAGGACGGGAAGCGCTCGGCAGGGCGCTGGACAATGCCAACGAAGCGCAGAAATCGATCAGCGAAATCATCTGGTCGATGAACCCTAAGAACAATGAACTGCCGGAACTGGTAGCCTACCTGAGGCATTACGCCGGACTCTATTTTGAAAACTCCGGCATCCGGTTCAAATTCAGTTCGCCCGCGAACCTCCCCTCCTGTCCGCTCGACGGGATGACCCGCCGAAACCTGTTCCTCATCGTAAAAGAATCGCTGAACAACATCCTGAAACATTCAGGCGCCGAGCATGCGAAATTGGAAATCTGGCTGGAAAGATTCAGTAACAATGATCCGTTAGCATCCGACCTTCCGGATGCTGCGGAAATCCCACAGGACCCGGAACCAACACTTGTCTCCCCTGCTCCACTGCTCTTACGCATCGTTATCACCGACGACGGGAAAGGGTTTGACCTAGATAACACCACACCTTTCCGCAACGGACTGGGCAATATGCGCAAGCGCGCTGAAGCCATCGGCGGTATGCTCGAACTCACCAGTCGCATCGGCGAAGGCTCTACGCTGCGATTCGAGATGAAGATTGGTAGTCGGTAGTCGGTAGTCGGTAGTCAGTGGTTAGCGGTTAGCGGTCAGCGGTCGCTACTCGGAACCCGCTACCCGCAACTTGCAACTCGGAACCCGCAACTAGGAACTAGAAACTTGTATCACTTTCCTACCAACTCCCCATACCCCGGCACCTGCTCCGCGAACCCATACTCCCCTTTCTCATGATTGACGGAGCAGAAGTACGTCTCCATACCGTTCGTGATCAGGAAATACGGAACGCGAAGTACCAGGTTATAACGGGCGGCCTGGTCGAACACCTCTTGATTCAGCCGGACTCCGGGCGCTTTACATTCCACCAACACCAGCGGTTTCAATTCACGGTCGTAAACCAGCGCATCGAACCGTTTGGACAGGGAATTCAAACGAATCTCTTTTTCGACCCCCAAAAGTCCTTTCGGATAATCGAGTCCTTCGGTCAACAGGCGCAGCACATGCTGGCGAACCCACTCTTCGGGCGTCAGGGCTACGTATTTTAAGCGTATTTTGTCGAAAATTTTCAAACCCTTACGACCGACCCCTTCGGAACGGTATGTAAACTTGTATTCAGGAAAATTCAGCCTGGGCAGCTCCACGGCACCGATTTTCCGGTGAAAATACGACATGGAGACAAAGAAAGAAATAGTCGAAAACTGGCTGCCGCGCTACACCGGCACGCGGCTGGAGGATTTCGGGCAATACATCCTGCTCACCAACTTCCACCTTTACGTCAAACTCTTCGCCGAGCGGTACAACGTCCCCGTCATCGGATCGGACAAGCCCATGCCGAACGCTACGGCAGAAGGCATCACCATCATCAACTTCGGCATCGGCAGTCCGAACGCTGCGCTGATCATGGACCTGATCAGTGCCATATCGCCGAAAGCGGCGCTCTTCCTTGGAAAGTGCGGCGGACTTAAAAAGAAGAACAACGTCGGCGACCTGATCCTGCCCATCGCCGCCGTGCGCGGAGAAGGAACCTCGAATGACTATCTGCCTCCTGAAGTACCGGCTCTTCCTGCCTTCAACCTGCAGAAAGCCGTCTCCACTACCATCCGCGATATCGATTCCGACTACTGGACCGGAACAGTCTACTCTACCAACCGACGTGTCTGGGAACACGACCAGGACTTCAAGCAGTACCTGGAGCGTACGCGTTGCATGGCCATCGACATGGAAACGGCTACGATCTTCCTCGTCGGTTTCGCCAACAAGATCCCTACCGGCGCCTTGCTCCTGGTCTCCGACCAGCCGATGGTCCCCGAAGGCGTGAAGACCGCCGAAAGCGACAAGAAGGTCACCGCCGAACACGTGGAAAAGCACCTCCAGATCGGAATCGACTCGCTCAAGCAGCTCATCAACAACGGACTCACCGTGAAACACCTCCGCTTCTGACCATATGTCCTTCCAGCAACTGCTCGGCGACCTGAAGAAGAAGATCTACGCCCCCGTGTATTTCCTGCACGGCGAGGAGCCGTATTTCATCGACGAGGTCGTGCAGTACATGGAGGAGCACATCCTGACGGAAAGTGAAAAGGAATTCAACCAGTCGATCCTTTATGGTAAAGACATCGACATGCTCACCCTACTGAGCTATGCCAAGCGGTACCCCATGCTGTCCAACTATCAGCTGGTGATCGTGAAGGAAGCGCAGGAGCTGCGCAGCCTGGTAGAAAAAGAAGGCTCGACAAAGCGCGACCCGCTCGTTGAATACATCCAGAAGCCGACACCCACCACTATCCTGGTGCTGGCCTACAAACACAAGACGCTGGACAAGCGGACGAAGCTTTACAAGGAGCTGGCCAAGCATGCCGTGCTGCTGGAAAGCAAAAGGCTGTACGACCGGGATGTGTCCGGCTGGGTGACACAGTATGTATTGTCCAAAAGCTACCGGATCCATCCGAAGGCGGCGATGATGATGGCCGAATACCTGGGCGCGGACCTTTCCAAAGCGGCCAACGAAGCCGACAAACTGATGCTTTCCCTTCAGCCAGGGGATGAGATCCTGCCGTCAATGGTCGAAGAGAAGATCGGCGTGAGCAAGGACTTCAACATCTTCGAACTGTACACCGCACTTGCCACACGGAACGTCTACAAGGCGAACCTTATCACCCGTTACTTCGCCAAGAATCCGAAGAACAATCCGATCCAGCTGACGCTGCCGTCGATCTACTCGTTCTTCAATAAGATCCTCACGCTGCACGCGGTGGGAGCCGGAGCCGACCGCAACAAGTTGGCGGCATCCATCGGCGTCAGTCCGTATTTCGTTCAGGAATACATTCAGGCGGCCAAGACCTTCCCGATCGGGGTGTGTATGCGCAACATCGGCTACCTACGCGATTACGACCTGCGTTCGAAAGGCATCGGCAGTGATACGATGAACGACGGCGACCTCTTGAAGGAGCTGGTATATAAGTTGCTGCATTGATTCAATGCTGCATGCAGAATTAAGAATTCAGAATTCTTAATTCTTAATTATGAATTCTGAATTCTGAATTCCAATGAACTACTGGCTCGTCAAATCCGACCCTGAAACTTACAGCTATCCTGACCTGCTGAAAGACGGCAGTACGACTTGGGATGGCGTACGAAACCATCTTGCAAAGAGGCACCTTTCCTCTATGAAGAAGAACGACAAAGTGCTGGTGTACCACAGCATGGGAGAATCCTCCGTGGTGGGTACTGCCACCGTGATAAAAGAGGGATTCGAAGATCCCGGAGCGCCGGGCGAAGGCTGGGTGGCTGTCGGACTCAAAGCCGGCAAATCACTGAAAAGGCCGGTCAGCCTGAAGGAAATCAAAGCAGACCCTTTATTGAAGCACATGGAACTCGTACGCATGAGCCGACTTTCGGTAATGCCTGTTACAGAGGCGGAATATGAAAGGGTGATGGAGTTGGGGAGTTAGCAGCGGGTTGAGAGTTGCGGGTTGCGGGTTGCGAGTTGCGAGTTGCGAATTGCGGGTTTCGAGTTGCGTAACACCCTACGCTACTCGCAACCTTCCTTCGCTACTCGCTACCCGCTACTGGCAACCTTCCTTCGCTACTCACTACCTTTTTTTCCCTACTTTCGCTTCCCTATGCGGATTTTTAGTGTCATTATCTGCCTGCTGCTGGCGACACCGGCGCTGGCGCAAACGGGCGAAATCCGGGGATTCGTCTACGAGCAGGAAACATCCGAACCGGCTATATATACCAGTGTCTACCTGAAAGGCACCAGCCTCGGAAGTCAGACGAACCTGGACGGTTTTTTCAACATCTCCAGGGTGCCGGCCGGCGATTATGAATTGATGATCACCATGGTCGGTTTCGACACGATCCGGGTTCCGATCACCGTCAAATCGGGCGACTTCATCACGCGAAAGTTGTTCCTGAAAAAATCGGCCATCCAGATAAAAGAACTGGAAGTGACTGCAGAGAGCGAAGAGAAGCGTACGGATGTTCGCGTCTCGGTCAACCGCATCGTCCCAAAAGAGATCAAGCAACTGCCTTCAGTCGGCGGCGAGCCTGACCTGGCACAATACCTACAGGTGCTGCCAGGCGTCATTTCCTCCGGTGACCAGGGCGGACAGCTATACATCCGCGGCGGCACGCCGATCCAGAACAAACTGTTGCTGGACGGCATGGTGATCTACAACCCCTTCCACTCCATCGGATTGTTCTCCGTCATCGATCCGGATATCATCCGCGGCGCCGATATCTATACAGGCGGGTACAATGCCGAATACGGCGACCGTATCTCGTCCATCATGGACATCACCACGCGCGACGGTAACAAGCAACGCGTGTCCGGAAAAGTCGGCATCAACACGTTTTCGGGCAAGGTCATCCTGGAAGGCCCGCTCAGCGGCCGTCCGAAAGGAAAATCGCAGGAGGCAGCGGATGAAAACATGGGACGTTCGTCGTTCCTGATCTCAGCACGTACTTCCTTCCTCGACCGTTCGTCCACCTATTTCTATCCTTATGCAGGAGATAACGGCATACCCTTCTCCTTCTCGGATCTTTATGGAAAACTGTCGTTCAACGGAAGCAGCGGAAGCAAAGTGAATTTCTTCGGCTTCCATTTCACGGATAATGCCGACTACACCTCCATCGCCACGCTCAACTGGAAATCGAGCGGCATCGGAGGCAATTTCGTAGCCGTCCCCTCCGGTTCTTCGACGCTGGTCGACGGAAACTTCGCCTACTCCAATTACGGTATCGAGATGTCAGAAGCAGGTGCTTCTTCCCGATACAGCGATATCGGGGGATTCAACGCCGGATTCAATTTCACCAACTTTAAAGGGAGGAGTGAGATCAAGTACGGATTGGATGTAGCAGGAATCAAGACCAATTACCTGTTCACCAACTACATCGGCACGCAGATCGAGCAGGACCAGAATTCGACGCAGGGCGGCAGTTACCTGAAGGCCAAACTGGTAAGCGACCGCTGGGTCGTTGAACCCGGTATCCGTTTCGGCCTGTACGCTTCGCTCGCCGAAATATCGATCGAACCGCGACTCGGTGTCAAATACAAGGCGACCGACCGGTTACGCTTCAAGGCAGCCGGCGGTTATTACGCCCAGAACCTGATGGCCGGCACCTCGGACCGCGACGTAGTGAACCTTTTCTACTCGTTCCTGACCGGTTCCGACAACCTGCCTTCCACGTTCGACGGGGAAGTAGTCACCTCACGCCTCCAGCGGGCAAGGCACGCTATCGCCGGTTTTGAACTCGACCTTCCGTGGCACCTGAATCTGAACATCGAAGCTTACCTGAAGGAATTCATCCAGCTGCAGAACATCAACCGCGATAAGCTGTACGACGACGACCCGCAACATTTCGACAAGCCGGATGCATTGAAGAAAGACTTCATCATTGAAAACGGTCTGGCAAAAGGCGTAGACGTGTTGCTCAACTACGACTACAACGGGCTCTATGTCTGGGCGGTCTATTCGCTGGCGTATGTACAACGGTACGACGGTTTCCGCACGTACTGGCCGAGTTTCGACCGTCGGCACAATGTCAACTTCCTGGCTTCCTACTCATTCGGAAAAGATCGTTGCTGGATGACCAGTGTGCGCTGGAATTTCGGTTCACCTTTCCCGTTCACTCAATCGGCGGGCTACTACGAACAGCTGGTCTTCGACAACGGTATCGGTACCGACCTGACGAACCAGAACGGTCAGTTATACACCATCTTCGGTCCGTTGAATGAAGGTCGCCTCTCCTATTTCCACCGGCTGGATGCATCCGTCCAGCGGACGTTCAAGTTCGGCCGTAACACTCGCCTGGATGTCAATGCCGGCGTAACGAACGGCTACGACAGGAAGAACATCTTTTATGTGAACCGATTCACGGCAGAGAAGATCTATCAGTTGCCGATCCTGCCGAATCTGGGTTTGACGATGACGTTTTAGTTACAGGTTACAGGTTACAGGTTCCAAGTTCCAGGTTTAAGGTTTAAGGTTTAAGGTTCCATGGAACTTGCCACTTGGAACATGCCACTTGCCACTTGAACTTCCAACTAACTTCAAACCACTAACAACCAACCACTAATTACCTTATCTTTACACCCCGTGTTGATGAGTCTTTTTCTCATCTGCATTGCATCTTCAACCCAAGATACTCGACACGGTGGCTTCAGCTAAATACATCTTCGTTACGGGCGGTGTGACTTCCTCGCTCGGAAAAGGCATCATTTCCGCATCCCTCGCCAAACTCCTGCAGGCACGCGGTTATTCGGTGACCATCCAGAAATTCGACCCGTACATCAATGTCGATCCGGGTACGCTCAACCCGTATGAACACGGCGAGTGCTACGTGACCAACGACGGCGCAGAGACCGACCTCGACCTGGGACATTACGAACGTTTCCTGAACGTACCGACCTCGCAGGCCAATAATGTCACGACCGGCCGCATCTACCAGACCGTCATCAACAAGGAACGCGAGGGCGCGTATCTGGGCAAGACCGTTCAGGTCATTCCGCACATCACGGATGAGATCAAGAGACGTATGCTGCTGCTCGGAGAATCAGGCGATTATGAATTCGTAATTACGGAAATCGGAGGAACGGTCGGGGACATCGAATCGCTGCCTTACGTGGAAACCGTGCGACAGTTGAAATGGGAGCTTGGCAGCTCGGCGTTGGTGATTCACCTGACACTGATCCCCTTTCTGGCCGCTGCCGGCGAACTGAAAACCAAGCCGACCCAGCACTCGGTCAAATCATTACTTGAACTGGGCGTACAACCCGACGTACTGGTTTGCCGCACAGAAAAACCGTTGTCGGCCGACCTGCGCCGTAAGGTGGCGCTCTTCTGCAACGTGAACGTGAACGCAGTGATCGAGTCGATCGATGCGGATACCATTTACGATGTACCGTTGCTGATGTACAAAGAGCAGCTGGACAAGGTCGTGCTTAACAAACTTAAGCTTCCACTCAAGCACGAGCCGGAGCTGGACCAGTGGAAGGTCTTTCTCGGAAAACTAAAGAATCCGGTACACGAAGTACGCATAGGACTGGTGGGGAAATACGTCGAGCTGAAGGACGCCTACAAGTCCATTGCCGAAGCTTTCATCCATGCCGGTGTGGCGAACGAATGCAAGGTGAAGCTGGAGTGGATCCATTCCGAAAAGATCGATGCCGGGAACGTCGAGTCGCGGCTGGGCGGACTGGACGGCGTGCTGGTCGCTCCGGGATTCGGCGGGCGCGGTATCGAGGGAAAGATCGAAGCTATCCGGTATGTGCGGGAGCATAACATCCCGTTCCTGGGCATCTGCCTCGGCATGCAATGCGCCGTGATCGAATTTGCGCGTAACGTACTGGGCTGGAAGGATGCCCACTCGACCGAAGTGAATGCGGCGACGGCACATCCCGTCATCGACTTCATGGCCGGTCAAAAGGAGATGACCACCAAAGGTGGCACGATGCGGCTGGGCGAATACCCGTGTGTGCTGGAAAAGGGAACGAAAGCCGCTTCCGCCTACGGCAAGACACGCATCGGCGAGCGGCACCGTCACCGGTACGAATTCAACAACAAATTCCTCGCGAATTACGAGAAGGCCGGCATGATCGCCGCCGGAAAAAACCCCGACTCCGGACTGGTGGAGATGGTGGAACTTAAAAACCACCCGTGGTTCGTCGGCGTTCAATTCCACCCCGAATACAAGAGTACCGTGGAGAATCCGCACCCGCTTTTTGTCCGTTTTATCCGGGCTGCGATGGCGAAAGTTTAGTGGTTGGAAGTTAGTGGTTAGTGGTTAGTGGTTAGTTGCAAGTGCCAAGTTCATGGAACTGGGAACCTGGAACTGGGAACTTATTTCAAATAGGTCCGAATAGCGACTCCACCCCCAAGCGGAACCTCGATTTCGCCCGGAAACGCTCGCCATTCACCCATCCGGAAAAGGCGTCCGCCCACAGGGTCAGGATACTCACAAGTTGTTGATAATCATAGGGAAAAAATAGTTGCTTTTATGGTCGGTTTCGCATAGATTTGAAAGTTGGAAGAAGTGGGTAACCACTGCCTTTCCTGTATTGTTATTGACCGAATACATGTTGCAACAAAAACCGCTTCATCCTACCTCCCAAATTACCCATACCATGAGTTTGAAGACTACCCGTTTTCGTTTTTGGCTGACCGTGATGGCCCTGTTCCTTGCAGGCCGGCTCGCCGCACAACCCGGCATCGGAATTTCCTACTCGGTTTCCCAACCGCAGATGCCGATGCCTACACTTACTGCGTCCACTGCACTGTTCACTGCCACAGACGAAGGTTTATCTGCAGTCGTGAAACCCGCCGGTTTCCTGTTCACGTACGGTGGCCGGCCATACGACGGCTTCGTGGTTTCATCCAACGGTTGGCTGGCGCTTGTGCCGCAAGGTCAGGCGGCGGTTGCGGGACTGGTCCCCGGCCCAACCAACAACCTTGCGAACCATCCGGCTTCCGTAGGCGCCAGTGTACCGATCATCGCCCCCCTTTGGGACAATCTGAAATCGACCTCCGTGTACACGTATGCAGCGGGCATACTTACCGTACGCTGGACCGCCGTTAACTGGGATCCGACGTCTACGAATGCTTCCTCATTCGGTCTTCAACTCAACACCGCTACCGGTGGCATCAAGTTCGTGTACACCACTGTTCTGATTCCCACGAACCCGTCTGCCTCCGTCGGCATCACCGGTCCGTGTGCGGGCGACTATTATTCCTGGAAACTTTCCAGCGATTACACCTACAGTCCGTCTGTTGCCGGCACCCAAGGCAGCAACACGCTGACGATGGTATCTGTCGCCAACCTGACAATCGGCAACCTTATAGTTCCAACCACCCCCTTGTTGACGCTTACCGCTGCTGCGACCGCTTCGAATACGCTGACGTTTACCAGCACGGCCACCGTTTTTGTCGGCATGTATGTGAACGGTCCCGGCATTCCTGCCGGCACCACGATCACCAGCATCGTTTCCGCTACGCAGATCACCATCAGTAACAACGTTACCGTAGCAGTGGGAACGGGTATCAACTTCAGCTACCTGCCCCAAGGCACTACGATCACGGGTATTTCCGGAACCACGCTGACCTTCAGCAACCCGCTGGCTGCAGCTCCTCCCACTACGGCTACATTCCGTTTCGTGACTACCGCTGTCGACAGTACGCAGGAATTCAACACGGTCGGTTCCGGAACCTCCTCCAACCGTCCTGCCACTTTCGCACTCGAATGGACGCCGTCCACGCCCTGGAACAACAACTGTAGCGCGACTCCTCCTACCGTCGGCGGACAGACGCCCAACCTGGGCTCTATCAGCTCCTCGACGTGTACACCCATTACCTGGGCGACCACGCACGCAACTGCTTCTGCTTCCGGCGCCATGTGCGGCGGTGCCACCAACGACGTCTGGTTCGTAGTCACGAAGCCGGCCGGTGTCGGCAGCTTCATCATCCGCACCACGGCCAGCACCTGCGGACTCTCCGCGTCTGTTGCCGGAACGGAAGTCGAAGTGTTCAGCGGCACGTGCGGCGCACTCGTGTCCGAGGGATGTTCCTCGGTCGGAGTCAACGGCTCCGGCACGTTCGGTGAAGTTTCTGTCAGCGGTAACGCCTGTGCAGCCGCCACCTACCTGGTGCGTGTCGCCGGCGACAACAACGAATCGGGCAAGTTCTCCATCTGTGCCATTGCGGACGTTTCGGCCGGTGCAAACTGCACCAGCGCGATTGTCGTTCCCTCCCTACCGCAAGCCTACACCTGCGTGAGTACCGCCGGTGCGGTGAATGATTACAGCAGCAACGGTTGCAACGCCGGTTACAACGGTGAAGACCTGGTGTACAGCTTCACCCCTGCCAATTCGACCTGCATCAACATCAACACGTCAGGAGGAAGTGGAACGAACGCGGGCATCTTCGTATTCGCCGGTTGCCCGGGCGCATCGAACTGCGTCGGCTTCGCTACCGGCGCGACAACTACTGTAGGGCTAAACAACCTTTCTTTAGCTGCCGGTACGACCTACTACATCGTGATCGATAACCAGTCCGGATCGCTTTCCAACATCAACGTCAACATCAGCGCTTCACCGAATCCGGTGCCGCCGAACGACAATCCGGCCGGTGCGGTTAACGTACCGATCTTCCCGAGCTGCAATCCGGTGAACGGCAGCACCCTTTGCGCATCGCCGACACCTACCTCTGTCTGCAAC
>JBJOMA010000300.1:0-4573 GCA_046052625.1 Bacteroidota bacterium | reverse complement strand
ACCGTATTGGTCGGCAACAGTTGTCTGGTTGTTCGATTGTACCTCATTGATCAGTACCAGGTCGTCCGTATACATCCAATTCGCTGCGTCCGGTGTAGATACAGGGAAACGTATGAATTGTATCGCGCCGTCGTGGCGGCGACCGTAGGAGTAATCGGTAGGTAGTGCTTCGAAAGATAGAGAGTCGACGATCGTTTCACCGTCAGGTGCCGTCAATGCTACGAAATCGCCCGTCGCGTTGAATTTAAAGGAGGCATGAAGTGCGCCTTGCTGCGTATCGTCGTCCATCCAGATGAGCAAGTGGCCGTGTGGAGGAATTTTCGTGCTGTCTCCGGCTGCACGTATGCGAAACCGGTCCGGCCGTACCAGATTACTGGTAAGATGGTAGCCGGCAACATCCAACGTATCATTATTCGGATTGTACAGTTCCAGCCAATCATCGAATTCACCGTAGTTGTCCGCGATGACCGAGGTATTGGATGACATCACTTCGTTGATGACGGGTGGGAGTACTGCCTGATAGTTCGGGTCGATGTCGAATACCGCGGTGATGGACCTGTCTCCTGACAAGGTGATATCGATGTTGCGGTTGGTATTGCCGCCTGGCGACCAATAGAGGAATCGGTAACCGGGCTTGGGTATGGCTTCCAGCGGAACCGGAAGAGAATCGAAGTAGACACCGGTCCACGGATAGACATGAGGCGTGATCCGGGCGATGTTGTTGTCAAGGACGATAGAGTTCACACGGACGACTCCCTTGGCAGTATCGGAGACATTGACCGTCAGGTTAGAGGTGTCCGGATAATTGAAGTTCTCCATGATATGACGGCGGACGTACTTCGGTCGGCGCGCCAGAAACCAGTCCATACTGTCGATACGGGTCTCCCAGGTATAATTGAGTTGATAGCGGTTTTGGAACTCTGTAAAATAAGGACGAAGCTGATTGGCCATCGAATCCAGTCGGGCGATGGTGAGTTGCGTGAGGAATTCCGTATTCATCCAGTCCGCATGCAGGTTGAGGAACCATTTACGGTAGGTATCGTTTTCCAGCAATTTGACCAGCAACGGCGAAGGCCCGTAATAGGGTGTGCCGATAAGGACTTGTTCGAACATGTCGCTCCATGGAGACAAGTTATTGGCTACCGTATTATCCATGTCCCATTGGATCCACTTCCACTTTCCGGTGGCCGTGCGGGGCCTCCATTTCGCTTCGTTCTGGTTCGGCCAATCTCCCCTTGCCAGGAAGATGCTGAACATGCAATAACGACCGAAGTTGAAGACGTCCATCTGGGTCTTCACGTATTCGAAACTGGCAGAATCATTCATCGAATGGGTGTCGATGAAGTTCCACATCGCATCCCAATGCACGGCGTCGCCTTCATAGAAGCTGTTGCCGTCGCCGTTGATCATGTCAAAGCCGGGATTGTCCTTGTTGATGTAATAATGTTCTTCGTAGTAATCGGGTTTGCGATTGTTCTCCCGCAGCTCCTGAAGTCCCCAGTATTCCCCGTCGATGAATACCACGCACGGTTGATAGGCGGTGAAGTCGAGATCGGTCTTCGTCATGAATGAGTTGCAGTAGCCGTCATGGAGAAGCCCTTTTCTACGGTCGGTTCCCCAGGCGCGCAATTTGATCTTGTCGAACTGCTGAATGTATCGGGACTTGCAAGGGGTGTTTTCGAAGATGGGGTAATCGAATTTCGCAGGACCGTAGTCTTCATTCGCTGTCAGATTCAATCCTTTCTGCGGACTCGATTGGGATGTTTCGCCTCCGACTTCCATGGTGAAGTTCCCGTTGATCAATTGTCGGCCATCCGGATAATATATTTCAATATTGGCGGGTTTTTTCCAGCCTTCGTGGTAGTTACCGTGCTCGCCGTCTGCCAGATAGGTGAGACCCGGTACATAGATGCCGGTCGTAT
Organism: Bacteroidota bacterium; assembly: GCA_046052625.1. Classification (GTDB taxonomy): domain Bacteria; phylum Bacteroidota; class Bacteroidia; order AKYH767-A; family 2013-40CM-41-45; genus Pollutiaquabacter. The sequence continues at coordinate 2,651 of JBJOMA010000300.1, read as the reverse complement.
CGTTGAAAAGATGCCGGGGGTCGGAAACAAGGGAAACGAGCGGCAGGTTCCCGTATCGCGTCGGCATGTTCGGATCAATCATGTAGGTATTGGTCGCGACCGGTCCCGGATACATACCATTCTTGAATGCTCTGGCCCGGAGCACATTCACCTTGAATACATTCCCGATCGGCGGTTCCCAGTCCGTAAGGTAGCTGTGGTTCGCCCAGCCGGTTCGTATCATGGAGTAATAATTTGTGTCGTTGGCCCTGCTTTGAAGGGTGATCGGCACTGTATATAGTGGGGAGTAAATGGTGGGTTCCGATCCGTCTAAGGTGTAACGGATCTCAAAGGATGTGTCCGGATGTGAAAGGATGACGGTCTGTGGCGTAGTATAAACCCCTCCGCGGATTGAAAAATCGGGAACGGTGGTGATCATCCCGTTTACGAACGTAGCGGCATTGTTACTGCTGTTGAAAGTAGGTGATGAAAGGTTTCCGATCGCTGTGCCACCGTTGGGTACGCGTCCGAAAGATTGGTCCGGCGGTAAGGGACCGCAAGCGACGAAGTCGATGACGTTAGTCCCGCTGGAATTCGAAAGGATGATGCTTTCTCCGTTTTTTCCTATCGAGAAATTCGTGTGTAACTCAGCGCCCGTTCTGTTCTTACCCGAGCAGAATATGGTCTTGTATGATCCGGCACTGATTGATACGGATGGGAATCTCCACTTGTTGAGCGTGTCCGGATCATCAGAAAGGTAGTAACTCGAAAGACTCACCGAGGAGGAAGATGAATTGTAAATTTCAACCCAATCGGAGTAATCGCCGTCCTCATCCAGTTTGGTACTCTGGTTGTTGATCATGATCTCATTGATGAACAATTGAGAGTAAGCGGCCGGTATCGAAACGAATAATGTGAACGATGCCAGAAAGATGTTGCGTAAAGTTTTCACAGCGTAGGGTATAAGGTCAGTTGAAGATAGTGCAATCAGGAGGAAGGGATACATGAGCCCTTCCTGCACATTTGCACACTATTCTGTCTAAAATTAATGGGTAAAACCTGCCCCGCGCTCTCGTAAATCGGGGTTATCTTACAGTTCCTAAAACAGGGGCGGCACCCCGATTTTTTCCTTTTTTATCCTTGAAAAATGCATCGATTTTTACGGCATCCCGGCTCAGATCTCCGCTGGGATACAGCGGAGGCCCCCAAATGACTGTTTTTGAAGGATAATCCACCGCTACAAGGACAATCGGAATTTCGGCGCCTACAGCAATATAGTAGAATCCCGTTTTCCACTTTTCCACGCTGGAGCGCGTCCCTTCAGGGGCAATGGCTACGATGAACCGCTCTTCCCTTTGGGCAATTTGTACGATCTGGTCCACCAATTGACTGGAGCTTTTTCGGTCAACGGGATAGCCGCCTAGTTTTCGGAAAATCCAGCCATAGGGTGGCCGGAAGAGTTCACGTTTACCCAGAAAGTTGGCCTGAATACGTTTGATGCTTCGCACGGCCAGGCCGATCATGAAATCCCAATTGGAGGTGTGCGGAGCAACAACGATGAGATACTTTCTCAATGCCGGCGGATCACCGATGATCTTCCAGCCGAGTAGCCTGAAAAAAAGCAAGTATATCAAACGTATCACAATAGTAAAGGTCGTATAATTCGGTGAATGATCGATATCGATTGGCTCGATTACCAGGTCGTTTTGTCAACTTTTGCCCATGGTTTGCTGCTGTTCGGATGATACACGTTATCTTACATACAAGCCGGCACTCGCTTTTCGACTGCCGGCTTGTTTAGTCTTTTATTGATTAATTCATACCTTTCGAAAGAGAATCCGGATTTTTGATATGGAGTACGAAATCAAGCCGAGTAGGCGCTTTGGTATTAATTTTCGGGAATTATGGAACTACCGGGAGTTGTTCTATTTCTTCACGTGGCGGGACATTAAAATCAAATACAAGCAGGCTTTTCTTGGAATAGCTTGGGCCGTACTGCAACCGGTCATTATGATGTTCGTCTTCTCGCTTTTCTTTGGACAAGCACTTGGCATTAAAAACTTTCTTTTTCAGGTGCCATATCCTGTATTCGTATTTTCAGGACTCCTGTTCTGGAACGTATTCTCCAGCGGATTGACCAACTCGGCCAACAGCATGGTCTCCAATGCAAACATCATTAAAAAGATCTATTTCCCACGGCTGATCGTTCCCATATCGGCTGTTCTGGTTCCGTTGTTCGATTTCTTCATAGCACTGATTGTCTATATTATCACCCTTTTTTACTACGGCATCCGCCCCGACGTCAACTTTTTCGTCGTCATGCCGCTGGCACTTCTTATGTGCCTCCTCACTACGCTGGGAATCGGCTCCTTCATGGCAGCGCTTAATGTCAAATACCGCGACGTGAAGTATGTCGTTCCCTTCTTCGTGCAACTTTTATTATTCCTCACCCCGGTCATTTATCCGGTTTCCATCCTTCCTTATGAATGGATGAAGACCGTTCTCTCGCTGAATCCTGTTGCCGGAGCGATCGATCTTTTTCGTTCATCATTGACCGGCATTTGGCCAGATACCCGTCATCTTTTTTTGAGCCTTATAACCTCCATCATCTTCTTCCTAGTCGGCATTGCCTATTTCCGAAGGGTCGAAGATTATTTTGCCGATATGGCTTG
>JBJOMA010000299.1:0-6439 GCA_046052625.1 Bacteroidota bacterium | reverse complement strand
TCATAAAACAGCCTTCGTCCCAATTCGATTTTTCGTTCATCAGGAGGATTCATCGAAAAATCATAGGAAGGGGTAGGCCAGCCGTCCGGAACTGTAAATACGGATTCGGCAGCGGTCATCGCCAATAAGATACCGGAAACGACCAGCAGTACGAGCGACTTTTTCATGGACGATGGGTTTTGAAAGCGTCCGCCGCATGATCGGCAACAGTGCAAGCTTCCAAACCGGGCGACATGATTTTGTCCGGCAGGTTAGCGGGAAGCGATGTCAGAAAGCTTCGGGAATTAAAAACGATGACAGCATTCGGGCCGTCGACTTTAAGACTGACGGTTCGAAGGGCATTGAATGGTTGGCGGTAACCGCCCAAGTGATATTGAAGGCCTTTCTGGCCGCCTATCTGCCGGCTTGAAGCTTCCAATTTGAAATTGATATAGCCGCTTTGCCAGGTCCAATACATGCCGTTGGTAGGGTCCAGGTCGCCTCCGAGCACACCTTGGGCGTTTGTAGTACTGTCGATCCCTAATTGAAAATCAACGCGATCAAAGTCGCCGGAAACAGCAGAGAGCAACGGAGTGGTTCTGGCACTATCCGTAAGATCAATCAGCAGGGGGGAAGGTTCTGAAAAGACCTGACGATCTCCTTTATATAGCGACAAGCCTGAAACATAGAATTTCAAGACTTCTACCCGGTATGGATCGGGGCCGACTACAGGCTCGTTGGATTTTAAGGTCTGGTGAAAATCTGCTTCCCAACGGACCGTTACTTGCTGTCCCTCGGCGCGGGACAAGGCCAAAGAAACCGTAAGGAAAGACAATATGAAGATTCTGTGGATCACGGTCCGGGAAAATGATGGACGAAAAGGAGGAAGGAAGGTTTAATCCGCCCTGGAATCGTCTGTCCGGTCTCATCAAGGTAAGTCAATAAATTCGGTTTCGGGTACTTGTTATAAAAAGAAAGGCTGCCCGAGGGACAGCCTTTCTCTGATCGGTGGGAACCGGTCAGGATCAGTCGATCACTATGCGCATTTGGCGCGTATAGGATTCGTTGGTGATGCTGACCAGATAAATACCACTTGCCAGCCCCTTCAAGTCGAATGCTTTTTCAACGGTTCCGGTGCTTCGGATGATGTCTGATGCTACCAAGGCTCCGCGGCTGTCAAGCAGACGAACATTCAGGTCTGCTCCCGTCAACAATTTACCGCTGAGGATAAAATGACCCTGGCTCGGGTTGGGGTAGACGGAAAAGGCGGCCAGCGGACCTGCCTCCTCGACGCCTACTGTGAATTGGACAAAGATGTCGTCGGTCGCTGTACAGCCATTCTGGTCGGTGACAACGACCGAATAGGTTCCGGTAGAGGTGATGGTCAGCGTTTGTGCGCTGGTATTATTATTCCAGAAATAGGTCGAGAAACCGGCTCCGGCATCTACCACGAAGGGCGGATTCACCACGGATGTGTCCGAGCCCAGATATACGCTAGGAGGGGTATAAATGGAGGCGGTTGCGACTACCCGGTCCTGACCGATACAGACGTTACCGGCTTGTGCGTAGTATGTGGTGGTCTGTGTAATCGAAGGCGTTGTAAAGACGTTTCCTGCACCGACCAGGTTCCCGCCGGTAGGCGCATCGTACCAAAGGATATTCAGAGCGGCAGCTGCTGAAAGTTGCACCGTTCCATTTCCACAACGGTAGCCGTTAGCGACAATCGGAAGAACCGGTTGCGCTACGAGGTTGAAGGTGGAGGAAAGGTTGTCGTTCGCGCCGTTATTGTCTACACCGTATACGCTGGTGGCGCTCACTGTAAAGGCGCCGCCGTTCGTCGTATTGATATTGCCAACGGTCAGGGTGACCGTGTCGCCTACGTTCATAGGTCCGGCGATGAAGCCGGTGAGATTGGCATTGCCGGCTCCGGAGACCACTACATTCACTGTCACATTGCTCGCCTGGAAGGGGCCGTAGTTGATCACACGAACGATGATCGGCGTGCTCGAATTCCCGCAGTAGCCGCTGATCGGGGAAAGGATGTTGATTACGGAAAGATCCGTGTTCTGAACGGTTGCCAGGCAGATGGCATCCGTTCCGGTACAGCCGTTGGCGTCAGTGACGGTTACGGAATAACATCCTGCCGTGCTGACGCTGATGGAAGCTGTCGTTTCACCGTTGTTCCAAAGGTAATTGTTGAAGCCATTGGGTGCAGCGAATGTCACCAGCGCCCCTTGTGTAACACTTGTGTCATTCCCCAGACTGATGGAGGGATTGGCGTTTATAATGGCAAGCACTGATGCGCGCGGGCTTTCACAACCGGAGACAACGGTGCTGGCGAAGTATTGTGTAGAGGCAGAGATGTTGGGGGTGAGGTACGTGCTTCCTGTTCCCAGTAATGTTCCTCCGTTAGCCGCACTGTACCAATTGATAGTTCCGCTGCCCGCGGCTGAAACCGTGACGCTTCCCGAATTGCATACGGAACCTCCGGTGGTCTGCGGTGCTGCAGGCGGAGCGATGATGTTCCGCGAAATGCGTAACGTGTCGTTCGTACGGTTATCATCGATCGGATTGGTGGTATAGGCCGTAAAGGTGATGATGCCGCCGCTGGTGGTGCTGATCGTATTGCTGAAGTAGACCGTATCGGTGGTGCCGGGCGCAAGCTGGTCGGTATACTGTTGCGACAGGGTCGTTCCGGAGGAGGTGGCCCTCAGATACACCATAAAGCCGGTTTCCGTCTGCGAGCCCGGATTACTGATGATGACTGCGGCGCGGGTGGTGTCATTTCCGCAAATACCGCTGCTAGGGCTGATCATCGCGATCACTGAAACGTCGCGGAACAACGGCGCGAATTCATCTGCTCCGAGATCCGGTGAGAAGCCGTTTCGGGGTTGCCCGTCGAAATCGTCTGCCACGGAGGCCATGACGACGCCACGGCTGTCAATACCCCTGGCAGCGGCGTGGAGGTCGTAATTGCTTGTGAACAAGGGGTCCGTATTCACGGAATTGGAGTCGCGTTGGGAGTAAAGCTGCCAAAGGGAGAAGTCGATCGCTGCCGTACCATTGTAGGTGCCCAGTATGCCGCCGACCGTGAACAGGTCATTGTTACGGCAGGTGAGCAGTCCGCACGCAGGTGCATTGGCGATACGGGAAGCTTGCCCTCCTCCGACAGAAGCGAATACGTTGTTGATGACGCGGTTGTTTAGTCCGGTTCCGCCGATGTCGAAGGCGAAAGAATTAGGACCGGTGGTATTTATGCTGTTATAGAGCACATCTTGGTAGAAGCCGTTGGTAAGCCTTATGCCGAACGAGTCCGTCACCTGGATGAAGTTGTTAGAGACGATTCCCGGGCGGGTGTTGATGCCTGAACAGTCGATCATGTAGATGCCTCGGTAGAAATTGCCGCTGATCTGATTTTTGGAGATGCGGTGTTCCTTGATTGAAGCGTTCAGTTTGATGGCAGTACCAGCTGTGTAGGGAGAGCCCGTGCTGAACGTGTTGCCGGAAAGTATCAGGTTGCCCTGGTAGGAAACGTCAACCGCTGTAGCATATTGGTCGATGAACTGGTTGTTCGTGATGCGGCCGCCGTTTTCAGGGGATGCGGTAGAGGTGCCGTTGAAATAAATACCGATCGATCCGCGTTCGATCCGGCATTGGTTGATGGTGTAGCTCGAGTCGTTCCCGGAGGTGCTCGAGGAGTAGAGGATGGCTGCGAGGCTGTTTGTGACGTAGTTCACGGATGAGCCCGAAAGCCTGCAATTGGTAATGTTCAGGAAGTTGGAGCCGTTCTTGATATCGATGACACGGGCATAGGCACGCGCGCCGTACCGCTCCAACGTGAGATTGCGTAGCTGGAGATAATCCGTTCCGTCGATCGTCATGACCGCGTTCGGATTGTTAGAAGTGTCCGTGGAAGCGAAGCGCAAAACCACCGAGCTGCTGTCGCCGTTTTCAGCCTGGAACGTGATCGTGTTCGTAGCGCTGCTGCCGCTGATGGCGCCGATGGTGAAACGCACCGTATCAATCTGCGGACGCATGTCGAAAGTTACCGGTCCGCTGATTCCGTAGGTGGTCAGTGCACTTACGGCATCGGTGATCCGGTTGTAGCTGGGACTGGTTCCACCGATCGTGTAGGTTCCCGAGAGGGGGACGAAAACGGTCCGGGTGGCGAAATTGTTCGCAGCGTTAGAATCCAACACATTTACAGTAGCGGCAGTCAGAGCCACTTGCGTACCCGCAACCAACCAGACAGAGCCGAGGGTGATGGTGTCAGTCGTGCCGGGGTTGAGGTTGCGCAGGTATTCGACCGGAGCCTGGGGCTGACCGTTCACGCTCCATTCGATGCTGACGGAGCTGACGGCCACCGTATCGAAATTCTGGATGCGGATGACCACATTGGCATTGCCCGCACGGGTGCTTACGCCGGGAGCTACGAATGTGGCGACTCCGACGTCTTGCGCATTAACAGCGGAGGTGATAAACGCCAGCAGCAGTCCAAATACGGCTTTCAAAACAGATAAATGATTCTTCATGTGTTGTGTGATGTTTAGGATTCGTTGGTACGGAATTCCGCACAATCAAAATTATTGACCTAATACGCTCAGAAAGCCAATACGTTACACTGAAATATCGACAAATGCCCTGTTGATGGAGGTAAATGCGATGCGCCGCTCAGCCGCCCTTTGAGCCTCTTCAGTCCGTCTTTTCCGTACCCTTACGTTCCACGAAATGGTAGGTAATACGGGTTGAGTTCTGATCCTTTTCGACTGTTTCATCCCCGTTTTCGTTCAAAAAATCCAGCTCGGGTGCATCCATTGGCTCGTCTTCCCATTCAAAACGTATCCGTTGCGGACCTTCTTTCCGGTAATAAACTGCTGCGAAAAGGCCTGCAATGCTGCCGGAAAGGTGGGATTCCCACGACTGTGCCGGGTCGATCGGTAATATGCCCCACGCCAAACTGCCGTACAAGAAAACCACTAGGAACGAAATAGCCATCAGTCGGACATCACGCCGGAAGATGCCAGAGAAAAAAAGGAAAACGACTCCACCGTATATGAGTCCGCTTGCACCGATGTGGTAGGAATCGCGGGCCATCAACCACACCCAACATCCGCTGAAAAGCCAGATCATGCCTACTACACGCAGGCTGATGCTCCTGTAAAAATGGACAAGGGCCGTTCCGACTACCAGAACAGGCAGGGTATTGGAAAGCAGATGGTCGTTGTCGGCATGAATGAACGGGGCGGTGATGATACCGGTCAGCCCGTCTATTGAACGGGGATGGATGCCCCATTTGACCATGAAAGGATGATGTGCGCTCAATGACCGGATCATCCATAGGCATAAATCGAATACCAATGGCCAGCCAGCCGCAGACATCACCGCTTTTCGCGGACTCCTCCCATCATTGGGCTCGGACGTAACAGCCGTTTCCTGAGCCGGATTCATCCCTGTGGTATTATCTTCCGCTGACGACATTTATAACACAAAGTACCGATAATAATTCGCTTCTCTTTCCCGTATCCGTGCATTCATGCTTTAATTTTGTCGTACGATGCGCAGTGAAGATTTTTTCGCTACTCCGATCGAGTTCCTGAAAGGTGTCGGTCCGCAACGCGCGGAGCTGCTTCGGAAGGAATTGGGCATCTTCACGTTCGGAGATCTGCTCTTTCATTTTCCGTTCCGGTATGTGGACCGGACCAGATTCTACACGACCAAGGAGATCGTCCCGGATATGCCCTTCGTGCAATTGAAGGGACGTATTGTCAGGATCAATACCAAGGGCGATAAACGGAAAAAGCACCTCACCGCGGTCTTCGAGGATGCTCACGGCTCCATCGAACTCAAATGGTTTCAGGGTTTGCGCTGGATCATGCAATCCGTCCAGCTAAATACTGAATACGTACTGTTCGGGAAGCCTGCTTTTTATAACGGACGATTCAACATCGTACACCCGGAATTGGAGGTCGCTGCAGACTTCTCCCGGGAGGCGTCGGTTGCACTGCAGCCGGTCTATTCCTCCACAGAGAAACTTAAAGCCAAAGGACTTGACAGCCGCGGTCTCCTGAAGTTGCAACGGCAGCTGCAGTCGCAGTTGGCGGATGTGCTCAAAGAGACACTTCCGCCGGATTTCATTCAGTCTTTCAGACTCATTGGAAGGCGGAAAGCGTTAGGGGATATTCACTTCCCCGGCAGTCCCGATGCCTTGCGTGCGGCGCGTACACGGTTGAAGTTCGAAGAGCTCTTCTATATCCAGTTGCGGTTGTTGCACCAGAAGCAACTTCGTACGAGGCAGTTCAAAGGCATGGATTTCGCTACGGTGGGCGACACATTCAACAGTTTCTTCCGGGAGCGGCTTCCGTTTCCACTTACCGAAGCGCAGAAGCGAGTTATCCGTGAAATCCGCCAGGACTGCGGTTCCGGTAAACAGATGAACCGCCTTCTGCAAGGCGATGTCGGT